>JAUXHQ010000049.1 GCA_030621455.1 Deltaproteobacteria bacterium | reverse complement strand
GGTCTGCCTTTTGAGTCCGGATCCGTGGATGTACCCGCTCTCAAGAAGGCTGAAAGGCTCTCAGCTCAACAGGTTGCAAGGGATGCCCGGTATAAGTTCTTCATGGATACATTGAAGAAGTCTGGTGCGCAGAAGGTGGCATTGGGGCATAATGCGGATGATCAAGCAGAGACGGTCCTGATGAGGTTGATGAGAGGTGCGGGGACAAAAGGACTCTGCGGGATTCCTCCCGTGCGAGATGGTGTCTTTATACGACCGCTCATTGAGATCGAGAGGCGTGATATAGAGTGTTTTTTAAGGAGAGATGGTATTGAATTTGTTACAGACAGTTCAAATAAGGATAATAGGTACTTGCGCAACAGGATTCGCAATACACTTATACCCGTACTGATGAAGGAGTATAACCCTGGTATTGTGAAGAGTCTGGTTCATACGTCTGAAATTTTTAGAAAAGATGAGGAATTTCTCGAAAGGCTCGCCAGCGATCATTTTTCCATGACCCGTCTTTCCGGGGACCATGAATCGGTAACACTCGACATTTCACGTTTGCAGGAAGCAGAAGAACCTATTCAGGTTCGGGTGTTACGAAAGGCGATAGAGTCTTTTTCCGGTGATCTAAAGAGGATTAGCTTTAAACACATGGAGTCAATAATGATCATGTTGTCCGATAGGCGTGGAAACAAATCTTTAAGCCTGCCGGGAGGGACCCTTATTGAGAGGAGATACAATGAACTGATAGTGAGACGGGATGCAGAGGTTAGGCCTTTCTGTTATTCTTTTTCCCAACTCCCACAACACGTCAGATTAGAAGAGATCGGTAAAGATGTCGAATTCAAGATTATTACACCCGGCGGCAACCTGAAGCTGGATATTAATCCGAACGTGGCATTTATGGATTACGATTATATTAAATTCCCGATGGTTATAAGGAATTTTGAAGAAGGAGATAGGTTTCAACCGATGGGATTGAAGGGGACAAAGAAACTCAAGGATCTTTTCATTGATTGTAAAATCCCCAGGTCAGTGCGAAAACAGATCCCCCTCCTGCTTTTCGATGGCGTGATCGCATGGGTTATGGGCCTGAGGATAGACCATAGAGTGATGGTCAGGGACTTTACCAGAGGAATACTCAAGGTTAAGCTTTTTTAGGGGTTATTCATTATTGCAGGATAGACTCAGGTTCGGGTCAGTACATAGCTGCTGCTGTGGATAGATTTCTATTGTAATTTGCAATGATATGTATTATATAGTAAATAGTTTTTGGAAAATTTCTCGTAACGTCTTTCGGAAGGATTATATAAAGAAACTATGAACGGAAAAATGAGTTCGTTTCAAAAAAACATGGCTTTATGGCTGGTCATTACCCTAATGATGATATTGTTGTACCAGCTTTTCAACAAACCTCAGAGTAGACATGACAGCGTCGTATTCAGTGAGTTTCTGTCTGCTGTGGAAAGGGGCAGTGTCTTGGAGGTTGCGATCCAGGGGGATAATATCCGTGGAAAGTACCTGGATGGAAGGGGTTTCAAAACCTATGCGCCTCGCGATCCTGATCTCATCAGAACCTTAAGGGAAAAGGGGGTCGTGATATCGGCCAAGCCCGAGGAAACTTCCCCCTGGTATGTCAGCGTGCTCCTATCCTGGTTTCCTATGCTCCTTCTTATCGGCGTGTGGGTAGTCTTTATGAAGCAGATGCAGGGTGGGGGCAGAGCAATGTCTTTTGGCAAAAGCAGGGCAAGGTTGCTCTCGGAACACCAGCATAAGGCGACCTTTGAAGACGTTGCGGGTATTGATGAGGCGAAGGAAGAATTGCAGGAGATCATAGAGTTTTTGAAGAATCCGCAGAAATTCACGAAACTGGGGGGCAGAATTCCCAAAGGGGTATTACTCATGGGGGCCCCTGGTACGGGAAAAACATTACTGGCAAGAGCCATTGCCGGAGAGGCGGATGTCCCCTTCTTCAGTATAAGCGGGTCTGATTTTGTTGAGATGTTTGTGGGGGTGGGAGCATCCCGTGTAAGAGACCTCTTTATCCAGGGAAAGAAAAATGCCCCCTGCATCATATTCATCGATGAGATTGATGCGGTGGGAAGGCATCGTGGAGCTGGATTGGGGGGAGGACATGATGAAAGGGAACAGACGCTGAATCAATTGCTGGTGGAGATGGATGGGTTTGAATCAAAGGAGGGTGTAATCCTTATCTCGGCTACCAATAGACCGGATGTGCTGGATCCGGCATTGCTGCGCCCGGGGAGATTTGATCGACAAGTGGTTGTCCCCCCACCTGATATAAAGGGGAGGCAGGGGATACTATCAGTGCATACCAGGAAAACTCCCCTGGACGACAGTGTAGATCTTGAAGTCTTATCAAGAGGCACGCCCGGCTTCACTGGAGCAGACCTGGAGAATCTGGTAAATGAGGCGGCTTTACTGGCAGCGAGGAAGGATAAGGTAAAGATCGAGGCGGACGATTTTGAACAGGCAAAAGACAAGGTAATGATGGGGGCTGAAAGGAAAAGCATGATAATCAGCCCTGAGGAAAAGCGTAATACTGCTTACCATGAGGCAGGTCATGCGTTAATCGCCAAGTTGCTGCCAGGTACGGACCCGATCCACAAAGTGACTATAATACCCAGGGGCAGGTCGTTGGGCTTGACTCAGCAGTTGCCCATAGATGAAAAACACACATATCCCAAGGAATATTTGTTGAACAATATTGCCATCTTGCTTGGCGGGAGGGTGGCCGAAGAGATAGTATTGGGAGATCTTACCACCGGTTCCGGCAACGATCTTGAAAGGTGCACGGATTTGGTAAGGAAGATGGTCTGTGAGTGGGGAATGAGTGAGGAGTTGGGCCCCCTCACTTTTGGCAAGAAAGATGAGCAGATCTTCCTTGGGAGGGAGATCGCTCAACATAGGGATTACAGCGAACACACGGCTAGAAAGATTGATAGAGAGGTGGAAAAAATTGTCACTGAAAACTATCAAAGGGCAAAGAAGCTGTTGTCAGATAATCTCCACATCCTGCATGAGATTGCCAATACGTTATTGGAAAAGGAGGTGCTTAGTGGGGACGAGATCGATGAGATAGTCAAGAAAACACCACCGGATTCGACCGAGCCGGAAGTCACGGGGGATAGGAAACCAGGAAGCAAAAGAGCCGAGGACAACTCTGGAAGTCTTCGAAATACGGAATGACCTATTACCACAAAGCTATTGATAAGGGGCACAGAGATGACTTCATAATCAGGTGTCGGAATGTCGATCTACATCTCGGCCGGCGGACCCATATTATGGGGATAGTGAATGTGACCCCGGATTCTTTTTCGGATGGAGGTCTGTTTTTTGAACCTGACCGGGCCGTTACCCATGCCCTCAAACTGGTTGACGAGGGGGCCGATATCATAGATGTGGGTGGGGAGACCACAAGGCCCGGGTCAACGCCTGTCGATGCTGAAGAAGAGGTAACCCGGGTCGTCCCTGTGATAGAAGCGCTTGCATCGAAGATCGATGCGCCCATATCAATAGATACATACAAGTCGGTTGTGGCAGAAAAGGCGGTCGAGGCTGGGGCCGATATAATAAACGACATAAGTGCGCTCCACTTCGATCCCGATATGGCGCGGACCGTTGCCTGCCTTGATGTCCCGGTTATCCTTATGCATATTAAAGGTACTCCTGAAAATATGCAGCAAGCCCCCCACTATGAATCCTTAATTTTTGAGATTACCCAATATCTGAGAGAAAGTATAGGGATGGCTCAAGACGCCGGGATAGACATTGACAAGATTATCATAGATCCCGGGATCGGATTCGGAAAATCGATTGATGAAGGACACAACCTGAAGATAATCCACAGGTTGTCAGAATTTAAGGATCTTGGCAGGCCTATCCTTGTGGGTGTATCAAGGAAGGCATTTATCGGTAGGATACTTGATGCTGACGTTACTGAGAGGGAAGAGGGAACCGCCGCAGCCGTGTCAGCGGCTGTACTCAATGGAGCCAATATCGTACGGGTGCACAACGTGGGTATGATAAAGAAGGTTGTAAAGGTTATCGACGCGATCAGGAATGCCCTATAACTTTGAGAAAAGATGGCCGTGGAGGAGTAAGATGGGGAGGCTTTTCGGTACAGACGGTGTAAGAGGGGTTGCAAATATCGAACCCATGACCGTTGAAACGGCAACACAGTTGGGAAGGGGGATTTCTTATGTATTTAAGAGTGAACCGAGAAGACACAAGATTGTGGTTGGGAAAGACACCCGTCTTTCCGGATATATGATCGAGAATGCCCTGACTGCCGGTATCTGTTCTATGGGGGTTGATGTCTTACTGGTTGGTCCGCTCCCGACCCCCGGAATTGCTTTCATTACATCGAGTATGAGAGCAGATGCAGGGGTTGTGATATCTGCTTCTCACAATCCTTTTCAGGATAATGGGATAAAGTTTTTTTCCAGAGACGGTTTTAAGCTGCCGGATGAGGTAGAGACAAAGATTGAGAAATTGGTCTTTTCCGACAAGATAGATTCTCTCCGTCCGACGGCTTCAGAAGTGGGAAAGGCGTTTCGCATCGACGATGCCGCGGGCAGATACATCGTTTTTCTTAAAAGCACATTTCCTAAAGACTTGACCCTGGACGGGGTGAAGATTGTTCTCGACTGCGCAAACGGGGCGGCCTATCGTGTGGCCCCTGCGGTCTTTGCGGAACTGGGAGCGGAATTGGTTACCTTAGGTGTGAAACCTGATGGGGAGAATATTAACTCAGGCTGTGGTTCTATGCATCCGGAGGTCATCAGCAAGGCAGTCAAGGAAAACAAGGCAGACGTGGGGATAGCCCTCGACGGAGATGCCGACAGGGTGATTTTTGTTGATGAGACTGGGGAGTTAGTGGACGGTGACCACATCATGGCGATCTGCACGGCTGAGATGATGGAAAAAAAGGCGCTCAACAAAAACACATTGGTCACCACCGTAATGAGCAATATGGGCCTGGATGTGGCCGTTAGAAAGCTGGGAGCAAGGACCGTTAAGACGGCCGTGGGGGACAGGTATGTAGTGGAAAAAATGCGGGAGAATGGCTATAACCTTGGGGGTGAGCAATCCGGCCACATTGTGTTTCTGGACTATAACACCACGGGAGATGGGGTTATCTCCGCACTGCAGATATTGGCTGTTATGAAGAGACAAGACAAGACACTCTCTGAGTTGGCGGGGATAATGGAAACGTTTCCCCAGGTCTTGTTGAATGTGAAAGTGAAAGAGAGAAAAGAGATAGATGATATCCCGGAAATTGCGTCCAAAATAAGGGGCATACAAGAAAAACTCGGGGACCGGGGGAGGACCCTTGTCAGGTTTTCGGGAACCGAACCGCTAGTGAGGGTAATGCTGGAGGGGGAAGACGAAAGTGAAATCGCGGCCATGGCGGAAGAGGTTGCTGATTCCGTGAGAAGAGCTTTGGGATGAAGAGTGGAGGGCTATGAAGTGGCTGGGTTATCTGTGAATGTTGACCATGTGGCAACCATTAGAGAAGCCAGGAGAATAAACGAACCTGATCCTGTAACAGCGGCGGCAATGTCCGAGCTGGCCGGCGCTGATGGTATTATCGTCCACTTGAGAGAGGACCGCAGGCATATCAAAGATAGGGACCTCTGGTTACTCAAGGAAACGATTAAAACCAAACTGAATCTGGAAATGGCGTCGACCGAGGAAATGGTCAAGATAGCGCTTGAAGTAAAACCCCACATGGTGACCTTGGTGCCGGAAAAGCGAGAAGAGCTGACTACCGAGGGCGGACTGGATTTAATTGCGAACAAAGAACGTGTGACGGAATCCGTAGCATTGCTTAGAGAAGGCGGGATACTAGCCAGTCTTTTCATCGATCCGGATATAGACCAGATTAAGACTGCCCACAGGGTCAGCGCTGATTTTGTGGAGGTCCACACAGGCAGGTTTTGTGATGCAGAGGACAGGGTTGAGGAGGAAAAAGAACTGGAGAGGATCATTACTTCTGTCAGGATGGCATCCAAACTAAGGCTGGGGGTGAATGCCGGTCATGGCTTAAACTATCAGAATATTAAGAGGTTGTTGGGGGTTAATGAGATCGAGGAGTTCAGTATCGGTCATAGCATAATATCCAGGGCGGTATTTGTCGGCCTGGATCAAGCGGTCAGAGAGATGATAGCATTGATAAGGTGTGAGACTATCAGGCCATTGAATACTTGAGAGGGATGGGTCTCATATGATTTTTGGGATAGGCATTGATATCGTTAAGATATCAAGGATGGAGAACGTCCTCGGAAGGTGGAAGGATCGCTTTATGAATAGAGTCTTTGCACAGGATGAGATAGATTTCTGCATAAATAAAAGGTTGCCGGGTCAGCATTTTGCTGCGCGATTCGCAGCAAAGGAGGCGTTCTTAAAGGCCCTGGGGCTGGGAATGACAGCCGGAATACCATGGAAGGATATTGAAATCACAAACAATGCAACGGGTAAGCCGGAGATGGAGTTGCATGGAAAAGCAAAAGAGACCTGTCATGATAAGAATATCAAAAATATCCTCTTGAGTGTGACCCATGACGGTGAATATGGGATTGCTCAGGTAATACTGGAGAGATAAGTTGAAGGTAGTTACTGCTGAAATTATGCAAAAGCTGGATAGAAGGGCTATTGAAGAATACGGAATCCCGGGGATAGTCCTGATGGAAAATGCGGGGATAGGGGCAACAGAGGTCATCGGAAGGAGTTATCCCGGGCTTACCTGCAAGAATGTTGCGGTCTTTTCCGGCAAAGGAAACAATGGGGGTGATGGATTTGTCATTGCCAGGCATCTTTTTAATAAGGGTATTGACGTAAGGGTATATCTCTTGGCCGCCGGAGACAGCCTTCGGGGAGATGCCGGAACTAATTTCAATATCATACGACGAATGGGTGTGGATATCCTTGAATTGGGGGGTGCGGGGTCCCTGGACTCAGTTTGGAATGAGTTAAAGGCCTGCGATTTGATTGTCGATGCTATCTTTGGGACCGGTTTGAACTCTGAAGTGAGAGGTCTCTTCGCGGAAGTCATAGAGATCTTGAACCGTGTAGATGCCCCAAAGGTTTCCGTTGATATACCATCAGGGCTGAGCGCGGATACAGGGAAGATTCTGGGAAAGTGCGTCAATGCGGATATTACAATAACCTTTGCCCATCCCAAGATCGGATTGCTTATCAACCCGGGGTCAGAGTATGTAGGAAGACTCGAAATAATTGATATAAGTATCCCCAGGCATCTGATTGATGAAGAGAAGATACAAGATCATGTTATTGATAGAGAAGATTTGGGAGTCCTCATTAAACCCCGAGACCTCGATTCCCATAAGGGAGATTTTGGGCATCTATTAGTGGTGGCCGGGTCTACAGGTAAGACCGGGGCGGCGGCTTTAACCTGCCGGGGAGCCATGAGGGCAGGGGTTGGGCTCGTTACCCTCGGTATCCCTGAAAGTCTCAACCCGATAATGGAGAACAAGTTGACAGAGGTAATGACTGAACCCCTGTTAGAAGGGACCCGGGGTTCTTTGGGAGTTGGTGCCTTTGAAGAGATTAAGGTTTTAGCAGAGAATAAGGATGCACTGGCAATAGGGCCCGGGATATCTACGGAGGATGAGACGGCAGAGGTTCTTAAGGGGATTATCAAAGAGATCAATATACCACTGGTGATCGATGCTGACGGCCTCAATGCTCTGGCAAGAGACACGGAGATTTTGAAAGAAGTAAAGGCGCCTGTTCTCCTGACCCCTCATCCAGGGGAGATGGCAAGGTTGATGAAAACATCCACAAGAGAAATCCAGGAGGAGAGGGCCGAGGTTGCCCGTAGATTTGCCCTGGAACACAATGTCTGCCTCATTTTGAAAGGCTGGAAGACCCTCATAGCAGATCCTGAGGGGAACATCTATATCAACCCAACGGGAAATCCAGGGATGGCTACCGCCGGCATGGGGGATGTCTTGACAGGTATGCTGTCAAGTTTTGTCGCCCAGGGATTCGACATGGTGGATGCCGCCAAATTGGCGGTCTTTTCTCATGGATTGGCAGGGGACATTATAGCTTCCGAAAGAGGAGAGATAGGCTTGCTTGCCACGGATCTTATAGAGAAGATACCGGCGGTCTTGAGTGGCCTACGAAATCATGTTGATAGTTGACCACTAGTACTTGCTGTGAAAGGAAAGCGAATCAAGATAGAGTTGAAAAGTGCGCAGGCCACCTTTGATTTTGGTGAGCTTTTGGGCAAATATCTGGTGGCCGGTGACATAGTGGCATTGATCGGAGACTTGGGGGCTGGAAAGACCCAATTAGCGAAGGGACTCGCCCGGGGATTAGGTGTTCCGGAAGAATATTACATAACCAGTCCAACATACACTATAATAAATGAATACCCCGGCACAACCCCTTTTTACCATTTTGATCTTTACCGGGTAGAAGAGGGCTCGGACCTGGAGGACATCGGATATGAAGAATACTTTAATGGAAGGGGGGTTGCTGTAATTGAGTGGGCAGAGAAGATGGTCCACCTCCTGCCGGAAGATAGGATGGAGATACACATTGTTCATCTGGGAGAAGGTATTAGAGGCATGGAGGTAATTGGATTTGGGGATCATTTTGAAGGGATCGTTGATGCGTTAACACACTTATTTTAATAAGGTTTTCACTTGGAGTTTGAGAAAGGGTGGAGGACGAAACATGGAGATCTTGGATGAGGCTCTGAGAAAGGGCCAGAGTACACTTTCCGAATACCAGTCAAAAAGGTTTTTAGCTTCATATGGTATTCCGATAACAAAGGAGCGCTTAGTTAAAACTAGGGAAGAGGCGATTCATGCAGCAAAAGAGATAGGGTTCCCTGTGGTGTTAAAAGCTTGCGCCCCGGAGATAACTCATAAGACGGAACTCAATCTGATTGAGCTTGATTTGAGGGATGACCTTTCTCTTTCTGATGCCTATGACAGAGTTACCGGTCATGAGGGTGTTTCCGTTGATGGAGTGCTGGTTCAGGAAATGATTAAGGGGCAGAGAGAACTGGTTATCGGGTTGACTCGTGATCCACAATTTGGGCCCTGCGTGATGTTTGGACTGGGCGGAATTTTTACGGAAATCCTCAATGATGTTTCCTTTCGTATAGCCCCCTTAGAAGAGAAGGATGCCCGGGAGATGGTGAGAGAGATTAGGGGCCATAAGATCTTGGATGCGTTTCGCGGACAGCCCCCGGTTGATGTGGACGTTCTCTGCCA
>JAUXHQ010000240.1 GCA_030621455.1 Deltaproteobacteria bacterium | reverse complement strand
GAGCTACAAATGGCTTAAAGACATAATTCAAATGAGTTTCAAAATTTCTGTTAATCTTTTTTCCGGATTCATGGGGAAGGACGTGGAGGAACAAAAATCTTGGAAAGGAATGGGGAATTACTCCCTCATACGGGTGTGATTAACAATAGTTTGGTGTTGAAGAGAAAGGGTATTCACGATAGGTGGGTAATATGGTAACACCTGGGATAATATTCCCCAGTTAATCTTTGGCCAATGAATATCTATTTATCTTTTGATGGAGGGTCTTTCTGTCGATGTCCAAAAGCCTTGCGGCTTTGGATTTATTCCAATTAGTTTTTCCCAAAACGTATTCTATATGTTGTTTCTCCATTGCCTTGAGGGTTACAGGCCTTAGAGACGATGTGTCTCCTTTGTATCTTCCCTGCTCGCGAATGTATGAGGGTAGGTTTCCGGGCACGATTACACTGTCATCGGTAAGGATCAGCGCTCTTTCCATGACATTCTCCAGTTCCCTCACATTGCCGGGCCACGGGTATTTGAGGATCAACTCCATTGTCTCTTCCGCAACGGTTATTGCACCTTTCTTCTTTTTCTTGTTATGCTTTTCCATGAAGTGTTCAACGAGTAACGGAATGTCGTCTTTCCTTTCCCGCAAGGGTGGCAGACGTATTGGGAATACACTTAGCCGGTAGAAGAGGTCCTCTCTGAATGTCTTCTCTCTTATGGCTTCTCTCAAATCCCGGTTGGTGGCCGCAAGGATTCTCACATCTATGGGAATCTTCCTTTCGCTACCAACGGGTTTGATCTCTCTTTCTTGGATGACCCTTAAGAGTTTTGATTGCATATTGAGGCTCAGGTTTGCCACCTCATCAAAGGAGAAAGTGCCACCGTTAGCCAATTCCAGGCTTCCGTGTTTTGTATGCGTAGCGCCGGTAAATGACCCCTTTACGTGTCCGAATAGCTCGCTTTCAAGTAATGTCTCCACCAAGGCTCCGCAGTCAATGACCACAAACTCCTTATCTTTTCTCAGACTGTTGTCATGAATAGCCCTGGCGATAAGCTCCTTGCCTGTGCCACTTTCACCGAGTATCAGCACTGTACTATCGGTGGGCGCAATCTTTCTAACCATTTCGAATATCTTTCGCATAGGTTTACTATCGCCTATTATCCGCCCCAATTCATTCCTTGTCCCCAATTGTCGCCTAAGACATTCGTTTTCCAGACAGAGTCTCCTCTTTTCCAAAGCCCTTTCCACCGCTAACCTGAGATCCATGGGTGTGAAAGGCTTCGGAACATAATCATAAGCGCCCACCTTTATGGCCTCTACGGCTGTTTCAATGTCAGGATAACCGGTAATCATGATTACGACGATCTCCGGGTCGTGTTCCTTTAAAAGTCTAAGGGCCTCCAACCCATCCATACCCGGCATCTTGAGATCGAGTAAGACCAGGTCAAAGGGAATTGTTCGTGCCATCGTGATGGCGTCCTCTCCGGAAGATACGGTCTCCACTTGATACTTCGCATCGGACAATACTCGATGACAGCCGTCTCGCATCACTTTTTCATCATCGACAACCAGTATCCTGAAACTGTGTAGCATTTCCTCCTCCCTATCCCGGGAACAAGTCATCACTAACCTCCTTGTTACAGGGTAATTCGATGACAAAAGTAGTACCCTCTCCAACCTTACTCCTCACATCTATCCTTCCCTGATGCTCCTCTATCACTCCGTAGGACAGGCTCAGACCGAGCCCGGTTCCTTTCCCTACCTCTTTTGTGGTGAAGAAAGGGTCAAATATCTTTGATATGTGTTCCGGCGGTATACCCTCCCCGCTGTCTGAAAATTCGACCAGTAGTGAATCACTGTTTGCCCGGGCGGTAGTTTTTACCACCAGTGTTCCCCTTCCTTCCATGGCCTCGGCCCCGTTCACGATAATGTTCATAAATACTTGCTTTAACTGACTCGAATTTCCCCGGATAAGGGGAAGGGCAGGATCGAGTTCTTTTACTATCTCGATATTATGGAAAGCAGCCTGGTTTTCCAGGAAGAAGAGACCCTCGTTGATTGCCCGGTTAATGTCTATAGGTTCCATTGTTGGCCCGGTTTGACGGGCAAACTCCAGAAGACTCTTCACGATTTCCTTGCACCGTGTAGCCTCTTCGGCTATCCTCCCCATATCTTCCCTCCTGGTATCATCCTTGTCCATCTCTTCCATTAGCAGGCTGGAGTATATCAAGATCCCGCCCAGGGGGTTATTTATCTCATGAGCAACACCCGCGGCCAGCTTACCCAGGGAAGACATTTTTTCCGACTGAAGCAGTTGCAACTGGGCCTCCTGCAGTTCCCTCTCCATCTTCAGCTTTTCCCTGAGATCTGTAAAGATGCCTACACTGGCCACTTCTCTTTCTCCTTCATAGACAATGGCAGCCGAGATGTTTATTGGTATCTTGCCCTCATCCTTCCCCACAAGGGTGCTTTGAATGGTTTCCAACCTCCCTTTGCCTCCGAATTCAGGGCTTCTCAAATTTCTCATTATTTCTTTGGCGCCGCCATGTGGGTATATCTCCGTGATGTGCAATCTTCCTAAAACCTCCTCAGCTTCATATCCCAGTAGCCTCTCTGCTCCTTTATTAAAGATCACTATGTTCCCCTTTATGTCAGCGGCAATTATCCCGTCAACTGAGCTCTCGATTACATTGATGAAAAAATCGTTTGCCTTCCTCAGCTCATTCTCTATCCTCTTCCTCTCTGTTATATCCGTGCATATCCCTTCATATCCAAGTATTGTGCTGTTGTCCTTATCCCTTTTCAGCTGACCTGTCAGCAGGATGGTGGCTTTTTGGCCATCTCTTCTCTTGAAGTCAACCTCGTAATCCTTCACAAAACCGTCCTTCTCTATCAGATCCTGAAAGGTTCTCCTGCCATCCGGGTTTACATACACGTCTCTTGCGATGTCGAGCAACAAAAACTCTTCTTTATCTTCATAGCCTAACATGTCCAGCATAGCCTGATTGCAGTCGACAAACTTTCCCTCTCTACTGCTTATGTATATCCCCTGTTGAACCGTTTCAAACAGGAGTCTGTATTCTTCTTCGCTTCTTTTCAACTTCTCTTGAGATCTCTTCCTTTCTGAAATATCTCGGAGATATGCATAGGTTCTCCTCATCCCGTCCTTATCTAACGTGGTGGTAAGGCAGATCTCTGTTTCCTTGGCATTGCCTTTCGTTGAAACGACCTCCAGCTCAGTACACGAACGCAGGTTTCCCCCTATCGTGTATTTATCTAACATGTCCGTGATGACTTTTCTGTTCTCAGTTCTGAATAGACCTGTGAAGTTCATCCCTATCAGTTCTTCAACCTTAAAGCCGGTCAACTCCGAGGCATTGGTGTTTGCAAACCTGATATTATGATCTCCATCGAGGATCACTATACCATCATGACTCATCTCTATTATTGTACGAAGTTCCTCTTCCATTCCCTTGCCGCCTGAAGATAAGGGACGAGGCCGAAATAGGTCAGACTATTCCTGCCTGCCCTGTGGAGCTTAAGTGGTCCCGATCCAGGTTCATAAAAC
>JAUXHQ010000163.1 GCA_030621455.1 Deltaproteobacteria bacterium | reverse complement strand
ACACAGGCATCAGCGACCGAGGATCTCTTGCAACGCCACATGAAGTGCTTGCCGATCTTCTTCTCCAAGCCTCCCAATCAACTCAAAACAAGTCCTTTCTCTACTGTCGCAAAGATGTGCTTTATAACTGACGGCTTAAGTAGACCTGCTCCCTCAATCCGCTACACTCCGCTTCCAGAACGCCATGACCCCGTCTTTCCCAAAAGAGACCTGTATCAACTCCCAGCCTTGACTACCCCTTTTGTTTAAGATCTCCTCAAGTATCCTCGTTTGGCACAAGGGGACGTGTTCCAAGCCGCACTCCCCAGTCTCCGAGCAAAAATAGACCAACTGGTAAAACTCGTCTGCTCCGTGTTTGGTAATCTCGTATTCGAACTCATTCATATTCCTCCCTCTTCCTGTAAAGGTTTCTGAGCTCCCTTTATGGAGGTTCGCCCTCTTCCTGACGACAGGTATGTATTATGGTAGTTATGTATTCAGGAAATTCAGCGTAAAAGAATCAATTCCAACTGCTGAATCGTCCATTATTCAAGGCCCTAGCGGTCGGTAGAAACCGGCATTTTTAACAGCTCTTCCAACTGGAGTGGTTTGGTTGTCGGTGTCTTGCACGTATGCTGTTCGCATACAAAAACCGTGGGCTTCCCGTTTGTGGGCGTGAGTTCCTTCACAAAGGGGGCAATCTCAGAAAGTCTCCTGCCTTCATCTCCTTCCGGCCGAAGCAGGAGCACCTTGTTGGGCAGAAACCTGTTTCGCACCAAGCGGACCATCTCCATAGTAGCCTCAAGAGCTGGATCTCCGGCAATCACAACCTCCATGGCCGGACCCACTATGAAATCAAGTGCGTTCAAAAACTGAGAATGTCCCGCCGGGCACGCCGCAACATGTTGGGAAAACGTCCTTGTCAGCGTGTCAGCCTTTGTCTCCAATTCCGTGTCACCGGTCATCATGGCCAGACGCACAAGATTCAAGGCTGCTACCGAGTTGCCGGAAGGGAGTGCCCCATCATAAATCTCTTTGCTCCTGGCAACGAGCTTTTCATCCCCTTTGCCCGTAAAGAAAAAACCTCCGTTTACCTCATCCCAGAAGAGGTCAATCATCGCCCTATTGATAGCAATGGCCTCCTCGAGATAGGAGAGATCGAATGTCGCCTCATAGAGCTCGATCAGCCCCCAGACCAGAAAGGCATAATCATCAAGGTATCCTGCATACGCAACATCACCCTGTCTATATCGCCGAAGAAGCCTCCCCTGGTCATTCCTGAGTCTCTGTAAGACAAAGGAAGCCGCACGTTTTGCTCCATCTATGTATTCTTGACCACCAAAGGCCATGTATCCCTTGGCGAGCGCAGCGATCATTAGCCCGTTCCATGATGTCAGAATCTTGTCGTCTTTTAAGGGATGGATTCGTCCCTCGCGGAGGGCAAAGAGCTTCTGCCTGGCATCTTCCAGAAGGCTTTCGAGTTCGTTTTGTTCCATACCCATTTTCTTTGAAAAGGCCTCAGGATCCATCGAGATGTGGGGAATACTGAGGCCATCCTCGAAGTTACCAGGATCCTTAATATCATAGAAACGACAGATAAGGTCGCCAAGCTCTTTTCCTAAGCTCTTCTTGACCTCTTCAGGGGTCCAAACATAGAATAGCCCTTCTCTGCCCTCACTGTCGGCATCTTCCGCAGAAAAAAAACCGCCCTCCGGAGAGGTCATATCGCGCAGCACGTAAGTAAATATCTCCCGCGTTACCGTAGCATATTTCTCTTTCCCAGTGACCAGATATGCTTCGGTGTAGGCCATAGCGAGTAACGTCTGATCGTACAGCATCTTTTCAAAATGGGGGATGAACCATCTTTCATCAACGGAGTATCGGTGGAAGCCGAAACCGACTTGGTCATAAATGCCGCCCCGGCGCATCGCATCGAGCGTCCTTTCCACCATCTGAAGTGCCCCAGAATCACCGCTACGTCTGTGCCATCTCAACAGAAAAGTCAACTGGTGGGGTGTAGGAAATTTGGGTGCTTGCCCAAAGCCACCCCACTTGGGATCAAAGCTCCTGGCGAGTTGCTCGTTGCCTCTCTGAAGGGTAGCCAGGCCAACGGTATCACCTTTCCCCGCAAAATCCGCTTTCTGCTGGATGGCCTCGGTCACCTGATGAGCTGTCTGGAGTAATCGCTCTCGGTCGGTCTTCCAGACAGTACTAATCTTGGTGAGTATATCGACCAAGCCAGGCATCCCCATCCGACTCGTTTTCGGGAAATAGGTGCCGGCATAAAAAGGCTTGCCGTCCGGGGTCATAAAGATAGAGAGAGGCCATCCTCCTCGGCCCGTAAGGGCCTGGCACACAGACATGTAGACCATGTCGATATCCGGGCGTTCTTCTCGGTCCACCTTGATGGAAACGTACGATTCATTTAAAATGTGGGCAACTCCCTCGTCCTCAAAGGACTCATGAGCCATCACATGGCACCAGTGACATGTGGCATACCCGATCGATAGAAAGATGGGCTTGTCTTCCTTCTTCGCTCGGGCAAAGGCCTCATCACCCCAAGGGTACCAGTCCACGGGATTTTCAGCGTGCTGGAGAAGATAGGGGCTCTTCTCATGAACCAGACGGTTACCGCTTTGTTTTTGCAATTTTTTGTCGTTAGTCATAGCACCCCCCAAGATGATAATCGAGAGAACACAGGAGAGCACCAGTAAAAACCGAATCTTTTCAGTCCGTATTCCAACTTATATTGTATTGTAGGGGTATGTCCCTAGCCGTATCCATCGCATGTATGCTGCGTATTGAAATGGCCGAACAATATCCCTTCCCCTGCGTCTCCCGTCCTCGTTCCTTCGGAATTTTGCCGCCGTCAACGAACTCTTGAACATCCATCACTCCCTGCAGTCGCCTCTCGCCTATCTTTTCGCAGCTCCCAGGCTGGATCAAACCTAGAGTGACACTGTGGACAGATGAGGGTTACAGTTATACTGGTGTCTTCAACCCTGAATGAGCTGTGAAATCCATCGGAATATCCACACACGGGACAGGTGTCCAGGGACGTATCAAGAGGGTGCATTCCAAAAAAGTAGGTTGTTTTTATTCCTCACATTTCACATTTGATTTATGTCCCCGCCGAGCGTCCGTGAACCCTACATTGGTAGGGCGGGGTTACGTCCCCGCCGAACTATCTCCATATGAGTCATAAAATCTTCTTCATTACGAATACGATGATCCGGAAAACGGGTTTGCCATATAGATTCTTTATGGCTCAAGTCCCTCAAAACGACTCTTTTAACAGCGCCCACCACCTGTTCAATTACTACATTCTTTGCAGGATGAATTAAACCGTGCCAATGATCGGGCAGAATCACTAACGCTGATAAGCGGAAAGGATAATATTTGTGTGCCTCGTGGAATGACTGTTTCAGAATCAGACATGCTGATTCATCTGAAAATATTGGTTGACGATCCTTTGTTATTATTGACACAAAATACCATTCATTTGGCCCATCCCAACGTTCAGGAATTCGTTGCATAAAATCTCCATTAATGTCAAGTTCGGCGGGGACGTAACCCCGCCCTACCATTCTAGAAAAACATTCTACCTCCTAATTGTTTCCTTATTATCCATACGACCTACTTTTCGGGAATGCGCCCTATCAAGACGTATTTCCTGAATTTCCATTTACCTACTCTTTAGCGCCGATGGCTGAGGGGGGCCAGGAGTTGTTGCCCTAGCCGTCAGATGAGTAAAACTTAGCTGTTTGTTTGGATATACATCAAAATCCATGCCAACGACAGACCAAGACATGACAAACAGGAACAATCACTATAATTTCACTATGTTACAGACAACACAGCGGTCAATAGGCCATCTGGGGGAGGCGTATGATGAGAGACAACCATGAGACACTTCATGCAACGGGGCTCAAACACCGGAATTCGTTACCGGTGTCAGAGCATTCGAGGATGAGAAGGGGTTCACAGTTGAGAAGTACGAACTATGCCAAGGGCCTTATCAAGAAACGCCAAGGGAAAGCATACGGGCACGAACTTGGGAAATCTCTAAAAAACTACTAGTTGTCGATTGGTTACAGATCACCGTGCGGCATGTAGACCCAAGAAAACACTGCACGGCAGGCAAGAGTTCTGTCTCATGTTAAACCTTGAGACATCAGTGTCTCACGAGACATCAGGCAAGTCGGAAGAAAAACCTGGTCAATCGAAGGGCCTTGCCGGTGTTTGTCTCCTCCTTCCAAGAGTATAACTTCAACTGAATAGCAAAGGAAATGCCAACAATGCTATCGACATTAAAGACCCACATGCATAAGAATCTGCGACTTATATCTTCGCCAGGGGATTTGTTGTGACAAGAGCCGGAATACGAGTGAAATCACGATCGGCTGACCAAAGCTCCGTGACACCATGCAAGAGACAGAGGCACGCGATGCGGCCATCGTGCACTTGAGGGCCTAGTACCGTGCCGGCCTTAAGAGTCGCCTTGAAAATAGGCCAGTAGCCGCGAGTCTCTCCGAGCAACACGAGAGATGGCGATTCGAGCCAACACTCCACTTGCTCGATAGCATCTTCAAGTGGGGTAGGAGGATCATATATCTTAGGATGAGTCGTGATGGCCAGGAACTCATGAATGCACGGCCAGGGAATGGCCCAGTTGTGCCTGCTTTCGGCCAGTTCCATCAGGCAGCGATCAGCTACCTCATGCATCATTGAATCCTCGCGATGGGCGTAAACGAGAATATTCGTATCAACGGCGATCATCCCCCCCTCCCATCGTACGCGTGTTGCCTAATCGTACCCCATTCTCCCTCGGCCAAGCCGGTCTGTAACCCGTTCCCTCGAAACGTATGCTTTCGCAAACGGAACGGCTTCTTAGAGACTGATTCCGATTCAAGCCTCTGCCGTAGGGCTGCTTCTACCAGAGAACGGAAGGTCATGCCTTGTCTCGCTGCCACACGCTTTGCTTCATAAAACAATGAATCTGCAATATCTATGGTAGTCTTCATATGGGCAACCATATCATGAAAACATAGGTAATGCAAATGGTATTTTCAAGGCCCAGCGATTCCAATTATGGAATTTCCTGTGGTAAATTAATTAAGGCTCTATATGTGTTTCAGGTTGGTGACCAATATTTCCGGCTTTTGGTGAATTAATGGGCATCCTTCATTTCAACCTAAAAGTAGTTTACACTTTTGGGGATGGTACCCTATAATGTGATATTTGATAGAGATATTTGTGGCTTCGGCAGTCCAACTGTGGAGAAAAAGTCAGCAGCTCCGAAGTCATCCAGGTTGATTTCTGCCCGATGCATTGC
>JAUXHQ010000217.1 GCA_030621455.1 Deltaproteobacteria bacterium | reverse complement strand
TTGGCCTCGTCGGTCTCGGTCCTGGCCGCGCATAAGAACGAGTGGGCTACCTGGGCATCGTGAATAAACAGTTTGGTGCCGTTAATGACATATTCGTTGCCGTCCGCAACGGCCTTGGTCTCGATCCCCGCTGCTTCATAAGTAGCGCTGGGCTCTGTAAGGGCCAGGCTGAAGATCATCTCCCCTTGTGCTATTTTGGGAAGCAGCTCCTCCTTCTGCTCTTTGGTGCCGGCAGCCAGGATAGGTAGAGAGCATATAACGGTGGAGAAGAAAGGCAGCATGAAGCATGCCTTGCCCATCTCTTCCAGAAGAACGATAAGCTCCATGAAGTCACCACCAACACCGCCGTATTCTTCAGGGATGACCCATCCCAACCAGCCGAGGTTTGCCGCCTCTTTCCATATATCTTCCCTGAAGCCTATGGGTTCTTCCTCCAACTCTCTTACAAGGCTTTTGGGGTAGTATCTTGCCATGAATTCCCTGGCAGTCGTTCTCACGATATCCTGGGTTTCGGTAAAATTCAGATCCATTATCTCCTCCGTTTTATCATCAAATTTATAGTAACCGTTTATCTAATCGCAAAGACGCGAAAGGTGTAATAAAGACCCACACACTCTGATGTGAATGCACTTTGCAGGCCTTCCGACCCTTTGCGGAGAATTATATTACAGACTATCGTGGCTATGAACTACCTGGGTAGCTTCAAACCCATCCAGGATATGATATTCTTCATGGTCTCGGTAGTCCCTCCGGCTATGGTGATGCCAAGGCTAATCTGGCACATATCCTCAAATCTTCCGTCGAGCATGGCCCATTTGGATCCCTCTTTCAAGGTTCCGTAGAGGCCCATGATCTCGATAACCGTATTTGCAAAGCGAACAGTCAATTCGGAAGAGAACCACTTAGCAGCCGAAGACTCGGCCGGGACATTTTGCCCTTTACTCTGAAGGTGGGATACGTAATAGGCCCAGTTCTTCGCTGCCTCAAGTTCAATGGCGAGTTGAGCCAACTTCTGACGAACAAGGGGATCTTTAGCGAGTGTTTTGCCGTTGCGCTCCGTTCCCTTGCAAAGCTCCACCAGTTCCTCCAATTCACCCTGAAGCTCTGAAACCGATCCTATCATGGAACGTTCGAAATTTATGCCGGCCATGGTAACATACCAGCCTTTATTTATATCTCCCACTATGTTCTTTTTTGGGATTCGGAAATTATCGAAGAAGACCTCATTGTAGTCCCGTTTCTTGTGCATAAACAATAACTCGCGGATCGTTATGCCTGGTTTGTCGATATCGGTGAGGAAATAGGTGATCCCTTTATGTTTGGGAACGTCCGGGTCTGTGCGGGCCATGAGGAACATGTGGTCCGCCCTGTGTGCCCCGCTTGTCCATATCTTTTGTCCATTGAGCACATAGTCGTCGCCATCCTCCACTGCCTTTGTAGCGAGAGAAGCAAGGTCTGATCCGGCATTCGGTTCACTCCAACCCTGACACCAGTTTATCTCTCCCCGTGATATCCTGGGCAGCCACGTGCTTTTGATCTCTTCACTTCCGTGTTCCAGGATACTCGGCGCAACGATCTGGGGTCCCCACATATCCACACCGGGCACTCTGTAATATGCTCTCACTTCGTTAAACAAGAGCTGCTCGAAGTAGCTGTGTTCCCGGCCACCGTATTCTTTAGGCCATGGCAGTGACAACCATCCCTTTTCACCCAACTTATCCGCTACGGAACGATGATAGGCCCAGTTTTCATCTGACTCAAACAGGGCCATAAGGTTTCCGCTCCAATTTGGGGGGGCGTTCTTTATCTCCTCACTAAAAAATTCCTCGAACTCGTTTTTCAATGCCTGTTGTTCCGGGGTTAATTGAAAATCCATCGTCCCTCCTCCGGGCAAACATACCCGTTTTCAATTTAGATTAAGCGTGATAGATCAATCATCTTTTGGACAGATAACGAAATTAAGTATAAACCATAACCCTTACTTATATTCAAATGGGTATTATATGTCAAGATATTTTCGGATGGATACGGCTATTTAACGCCATACTGTGCCTTCTCCGGCCAGCCGTCAGGGTAGACTTGGTCAGGTCTCTCGCCCAGCTTCTCCTTAGCCTTGGGCAACCCTTTTCGCATGTACTCTTCTCTCGGTTCCTTTGGAATTCTGCCGTTCAGGATAGCTTCGGAACGGAGACGACGTCCCACGGTCTTCTCCATCATAGTGCCCAATTCGAGGAGACGATCTACGTCTATACCGATGTCGATGCCCATTTCATCCATCATGACCGCCATGTCCTCGAGGGTTACCAGCCCTACCACATTGGGATCTCTGTAATAATAGGCCCCGGTTCCGGAAACAGGAACCCCGTCTATGAAGTTGGAGGGCTGGCCTCCGAGACCGCCGATCGTGCCCTCGAATATGTCTATGCCGGCCTGGAGTGCGGCCAATACGTTGGCATTGCCCCAACCCCGTGTCACGTGAAAGTGAGCTATGTGAAGGTCCGTGTCCGGCATGGCATCGAGCACCATGGAGAAATAACGATAGACCTGGTCAGGGGGGGCGGAACCGTCGTGGTCGGCGTGCTCTATATCTGCGGCGCCTATGTCCAGCCATCTTTTCGAAAACTCTACAGCATCTTCCAGGTTAGTAGGTCCTGAAATGGGACTTCCCCAGATGGTGCTTACACAACCACACATCTTGATTCCTACGTCTGAGGCCTTCTTTATGCACCGTTCCGCCTCTTTCCAATAGTCAGGCAGGGTTGTTCCGGAATTGGCAAAGTGATGCTGTTCATCTGTAGATACCATCATGAGTATTCTGTCAGGGCCTCGACCCTCCTTTTTCGCCTCGATTGCCCTGTCTATGGATCGTTCCCTTATGGTGATCGCAGTAAGTTCTACATCACCCAAGTTTACACCAGCCCTGGTAAGTTTCTTGCTGCTGCGTAACTCTCTGAATAACTCGTCCGCATCTTTGAACTGGGGCATCCCTTTGGGGTTGCCAAAATTAGTCACTTCGAGTCGCTTGAAGCCACACAGGATCAGCTCTTCCAGATAAAAGAGTTTTGCTTCTGTTGATATAAAGTGCTCTTCATGCTGTAAACCATCTCTTAAGGTTATATCGCCAAGCCTCACCTTTCTGGGGTATTTCAACTCCATGATTATTTTCCTCCTCTATCTGCCCTTATAGTCCGGTTTTCTTTTCTCTCTGAACGCCTCAAGTCCCTCAACGCGATCTTCTGTGGGGATTGTTATCGCATATGCCCGCGCCTCAATTCCAAGGCCGATGTCGAGGCTGCATTCCATCCCTCTATTGATAGCAAACTTTGCCTGTTGCACACCAATGGGGCCGTTCTCAGCGATCTTCTTTGCTATCTTCATGCAGGTTTCCATCAAAGTGTCAGGTGCAACGACCTGGCTTACGAGACCGCAGGCTAGAGCCTCATCTGCGGTAATACGCTTTGCCATGTAGATAAGCTCTTTAGCCTTGGCCATGCCCACTATCCTCGGCAAACGCTGGGTACCGCCGGCCCCTGGGATGATGGCCAGACTCGTTTCCGTTAATCCCATAACGGCATTGGAGGAGGCCACTCTGATATCGGAGGCCAGGGCCAACTCTAACCCTCCCCCAAAGGCAAAACCGTTAATGGCTGCGATAACCGGCACCTTCACATTTTGAACGTCCGAAAACGTGGCACTGATCGTATGGATAAACTTCTTCACATCGTCCGGAGACATGGTCCTTCTCTCCACAAGGTCGGCACCGGTACAAAACGCCGCTTTTTTCTCTCCTGTTGCTCCGGTGATGATTATTACCCGGAGATCAGGGTCAAAGTTTGCCTCGTTAATGGCGGCATTAAGGTCATCAAGGAGGGCGACACTTAAGCAGTTCATCGATTCGGGACGATTGAGGGTTAGGGTAAGGATACCGTCTTTCTCTTCTCTCAAAAGGATATCTGACATCTTTAATTACCTCCTTAATACCCATTTTTTCAAAGGCCTATGCATCGGTGGCGCCCTTTCCTAAAGTTTTCGATCTGTGCAGTTGGACAGGTTTA
>JAUXHQ010000269.1 GCA_030621455.1 Deltaproteobacteria bacterium | reverse complement strand
TGCCGTCTCGGCCCCCACCCTTCGTAAAAAGGGGGGGGGAGTGAAGAGTTACGATGCGGTCATTCGCCCTGCAATTGGGAACCGGTTAATCTTTCCTATTCGTCACGATAGTCACTACTGAATTCGCAACCCCTTTGCCGCCAACGTTGTGCTGGAGGGCATAGCCTTTCTTTATTTCCACCTGCCTCTTTTCATTCTGGGTAGGAATGACATCCCCCCTGAGCTGCCACACGAGTTCCGTGAGCTGGGCAAGGCCTGTGCACCCGAGGGGGTGTCCCTTGGCCATCAGTCCACCGCTTGGATTCACGGCCACTTTACCGCCTATCCTCGAACTGCCGTCTTCAATGAATTTGCCTCCCTGCCCTTTTTCACAGAAGCCAAGATCTTCATAGTCGAGGATCTCGGTTATGGAAAAGCAATCGTGAACCTCCGCCACATCGATATCCTCAGGTCCGATACCCGCCATTTTGTATGCCTGTTTCGCAGCCCTCTGTGACGCGACAAACTCCGTAAAGCTTTCCTTCTCCGCTGCAAATTGGTAATCCGTTCCCATGCCCAGCCCTGCGACATAGATGGGTTTATCCGTATATCTGTCGGCCAGATCAGCCCTGCAGATGATTATGGCAGCGCCCCCGTCTGTCTGGGGACAACAGTCGAGGATATTGAAAGGCCAACATACCATTGGTGACTTAAAGACATCCTCTACGGTTATTTCGTACTGGTAGTGCGAATAGGGACATAGTGTGCCGTTGTAATGGTTTTTTACCCCTATCATAGCCATCTGTTCTTTTGTCGTCCCATATTCGTGCATGTGCCGCGTTGCCTGAGGAGCAAATTGCGCCGGGGCTGTTCCACCCCTCATCAGCACCGGATGCCCTGCTGAGCCAATGGCCAGCAGCCCCTCATCGCTGGTCTTCTCTCTCATCTTCTCAACCCCAAGTGCTATAGCCACATCATACAAGCCGGAAGCAACGCCCATACAAGCATTTCTAAATGTATCGCTACCTGTGGGGCAGCCGTTCTCTATCCGGGTAACCGGAATCCCGGCAAGACCGACAATACCCGACAGCATTGAACCCGAAATTAATTCGCTTCCCATAAGAGAACCTATGCACGTCCCTATCCAGCCCGCCTCAATATCTTTTGGATCAATCCCTTTCTGCACTCCGCCAAGGACCGCCAAGTATGTTTCTCCTATCATGGCCTCGTAACTCTTGTCGAAATGCTCTCCGAACTTCAACATCCCAACACCGACAATGGCAACCTTATTCCATCCCATATCTCACACCTCCATTAAATTCCGTGTTTTACTGCTCTGAATTTGTATCCGTAAAGGCTTACCCCTCTCTCCACTGTAAGAACCCTCAATACCAGTTCTACCGGCATGTCAACCTTTATGTCGTCTGGTATCATCTCGGTTCCGAGGGCCTGGTATCTTAAGCCATCTTCAAGATCGCCAAAGATCATGGCCAGTGGAGCTTCAAGGGGGGGCGGCATGTAGTAGTTGATACAATATGTATATACCTTGCCTTTTTTGCTTAGCTTCACATTCTCAAGATCAGTACTGCCGCATCTTATGCAAAGTACCCTTAAGGAGGGTGGGAAGTTAATGTGGCCACAATCCTTGCATTTGGCTCCCAGGAAGTTGTAGAGTTCGGTATAACTTCTCTGTAGGAATGGAGAGACCGGGGTCAACCCCAGTTTTGCGGGTTCACCTGCCTGCTCACTCGCGCCCGTATATTTTAAATACTTCAGGTAGTCTATCTCTTCCTTGTCTTCCACATAGGACTTCAACGAACGGACCTCAGCCTTTTTCTGCCCAATTTTCTCCGTTACTTTAAGACCTATGGCGTCACTTGTTCCTGAACCATATGATGCGACAAGGATATTGTCTCCGGCTTTTGCACCGTCAAGTGCCCCGGACAACCCCAAAAAGACCGAACTGGCGCCTGTATCGCCTAAAAGACCGACGAGTGAGCCAGCGGTCTGCTCTTTCTTAATCCCCAGCGCCCTCCCAAGCTCTTTGGGAATTCTTCCGTCAGGTTCCTGAAGGACCACTTGCTGAAATTGGTCCATGGCTGAATTATTCTTTTTCAGGAAACCTTCCACCGCTGCTTTCATGTGGTTGATATATCCGTATTCACGGGTATATCGGTAGTCATAACTTCTCACGTAGTCGTCTTTAGTATGCCTCCACCTGTCGATCATCATCGTGGAATAGGTAAAGATGTCTTCTATGTCCGCAATCGTATTTTCCCGGCCGACAAGAAAGGCAGCCGCTCCGGCCCCGAATGTCATCTCCAGATCACTCCCCATCTGAGATGGACGGCAATCCGCGGCAACAACCAGGACATTCTCTACCCTTCCGGCGTTAATGCTGTCCATCGCGGCCTTGAGGGCACCGACACCTGCCCTTGGCGACCCGGTAAACTCGCAGACATCTACCTCTGAAGAGAGCCCTAACACCTCCCTGATAATCGCCGACGCATAGTTTTCTATGTAGGGCGATGAATCGGTCCCGAAGTAAATCGCGCCGATCTTCTCTGCACCCATTCCGGAAGAATCCACTGCATTTAGCACTGCTTCTACGGCCATGCTGATGACGTCTTCGTCAGGCCCTGTAACTGATTTCTCTCCCCTGCCCCCGCTACCCCAGGCCTTGCCGATATCGCTAACCAATATCCTATAACGGGGGACATAGACTCCGTGCCCAACAATTCCTACTGACATAAAAACCTCCTTTCGTATATTGTTGCAAAATTACTGTGTACCATCCTGTGTACCATAAGAGATACAATTACCTTCATTTCCTTCCTTTTGTCAAGGAAAAAGAAGGTCTGACCGCAGCCATAAATTGCTGAGCGCCAAATTCTTCGTTGACACTCAAGCACTCTTGTCCTATACTTTTGTCATACTCAAGGGATTTCCGGAACCCCTCATCTTACCCTAGAAATAGTTTTACTGCCCATCTTGGAAAAATGGAAATTAGTTAACAGTTCTGTAACGACATGTCCCGCCATTCTG
>JAUXHQ010000027.1 GCA_030621455.1 Deltaproteobacteria bacterium | reverse complement strand
GATGGATGGGTAGCTGAAGATCTCCAGATCAAGCAAGCCAAGAGAGATTCTCCTGAGGCTGAGAGAAATAGACAACGAGGGTTCATAACATAACAATCAAATCTTAGAATCTTAGGGATAAGGTCGAAAGCGCCGATAAAAGTCGGCAAAGTATAACAGGCAAACGAAACAAACAGCCGGCACTTAACGCAATCCTGTTAACTGAATCATCAGAGACACTTCAAGACGCTAAGAGTAGACACGCAATCAAAGGCGTTATGATCGACTATCGTTAGTGAAATCTTACGTTTGTGTATGGGAACTACCTGACCCAGCAGGGTCACGCATTGTCGGCATCCACTGCATCGAGAAGGTTGGCGTAGATATCGGGAATACTATACAACACCCGGTTCCAGGATGGAATTTGAGTATCCTCTTGATGTTTCTTGATCTGTTCCCAGGCGGTCCACAGGAAATCCCGAAAGTGCCGGAGCGTAAGTTCTTCCTCATAACGATCGAAGGCCAGGTTATTCACCTCCGCATCGTCACTGTAGTTTTTGACGAACCTGAGGGCGTTTTGATAATAGGTTTGCCGGATCATATCTACAAAGGCGTCGCTCAGTGCAACCCCGTGAGATCGCAAGTAGTTGAGGTAAAATTTGGAGATATCCACTACCATGCGGTGGAGACCTCTTGTCATGTCATCCGGAGAAAGGGTCTGATGCTTATGTTCGTAATTCCGGGTCAGGCTGATCTGGGCGATCTTTCGGGAAATGACTCTGTGGTAAACCTCAGAAAGGGTGCTGACTTCCAGCCCCCAGTCATACGCTATATTGATCCCCCGGGCCAGGCGTGAGGTGAAGCTGAATTCGCCGGCCAGGGGATAGCTGAAGGCCCGGTGATAGCTGAAGAAAGATTCCAGCTCGTTGAGTCCTCGTCCATGCATGATCTGGCTCATGGTATCCACAAAGGGCATTACAAAAAGCCTTGTGACCCTTCCCTTCATAGCCCGTTCCTCTAGAGAAATCCGCGGGAAATAGCCCTTGCAAAACTCAAACTCGTTGTTGGGGTTGGCCGTGGGCTCAATTAGCCTTCCAAGAAGGATTCTATCATATGTGACGATGTCACAGTCGTGAAGAGCGATTACATCACAGTCCTCTCGGGCGAAGAGATAGCCGAGGGCGATCCAAACGGACTGCCCTTTGCCCTGAACCCCGGTAGGTATCTCTCGTCCTTTGATATCATTGAAGATATTTAGGATCTTCGGTCCATCCACCCAGACAATTTTCATGTCCCTCTCTGGAGTACAAAGCCTCCCGAAATATTCCTTGGCCATTTTAAAGTCGGTTTCACCCGATGTGCCTCCCAGGGCCACTACCACACTGCGGAGGTATCGGACCTTCTCTATCTCGTCCAGGATATGGTCGAGCACCGATGGATTCAGGAGTTCCGAGTAAAGGCATGGGAGGAGAAGGCTTATCTTGAGATGACGGGAGTACTCCTCCAGCTTCTGCTCAAGTCCGGCCAGGTACTCCTCACGATCAAAGATCTCATAAAGTGAGTGAAGTGTGGTAATGATCCCTTCCTGATGGAAATCGGTCATGGAGTCCCCCTTTCTTTTAGACCCCTAAATATACAGCAAAATTGATCTGCGGGCAAGAAAAATTACCTGAACTGAAGCTGGTAGTGCTGATTTGACTTGTTGGCGGGGAAATTTCATAATAAATATATGTATCCTCGGTCAACACATACAAAATATTGATAAAAGCGGATGAGGACACCTTTAAGTTGACCACGGCCCTGAGCATAGCATTGAGCAAATAGGGCATTGTACTGATCATATTAGAATTGCAGAGAACTGCTATTTTCCCTTGACAAATCGTGGAAAATCATTTAACTTAGCCATCTTGTACTTGTAACTATTGAATCTAAATACTCATTTTTGCGGAGAAGAGTTTGTGTTCGACAGTTTGACGGAAAGGCTCAATACAGTATTTAAAAAACTGAGGGGCCACGGTAAACTCAGTGAACAAAACATTAAAGATGTCCTGAGGGAGATTCGTCTCGTCCTTCTGGAGGCAGATGTAAACTTCAGAGTAGCAAAGGACTTCATCGAAGCCATTAGAGTAAAAGCATTAGGAAAAGAGGTGTTGAACAGCCTTACTCCTGCTCAGCAGGTGATCAAGATCGTTAATACGGAACTTACTTCCCTCTTAGGAGGAGAGAATTCCCAACTGAAACTGTCCGGGAGACGTCCAATATCAATGATGTTTGTTGGATTGCAGGGATCCGGCAAAACAACAACCGTTGGCAAGCTAGCCAAATTTTTGAAAGAGAAGAGTCATAACCCCTATATGGTTCCTGCTGATGTGTCTCGTCCGGCAGCCATAGACCAGTTGCAGAAACTGGGGCAGCAACTGAAGGTTGATACATATGGACCTAAACCGGGTGAGGACCCGCTTGTCATCTGTAAGAACGCCGTGAGCTTTGCCGGTGTCAGTGCCCATGATATAGTGCTCATAGATACGGCTGGAAGGCTACACATAGATGAAGAATTGATGCAAGAGCTTCAAACGATAAAAGAAACCATATTGCCCAACGAGATCCTCCTGGTAGCCGATGCCATGACCGGTCAAGATGCGGTAAATGTAGCCGGTAAATTTAATGAAATGCTGGATGTGGATGGAGTCATCCTTACCAAGATGGACGGTGATGCCAGGGGCGGGGCGGCTTTGTCGATTAAGGCTGTGACAGGGAAGCCCATAAAGTTTGTGGGTACAGGCGAACGCCTTGACGCCTTAGAAGTTTTTTTTCCGGACAGAATGGCTTCTCGTATCTTGGGAATGGGAGATGTTTTATCCCTCATAGAAAAGGCCCAGGCAACCTTTGATGAGAAGAAGGCAGTAGAACTCGAGAAGAAGATAAGGAAGAACACCTTTACTTTAGAAGACTTTAAAGATCAGATTCAACAGATAAAGCGGATGGGTTCTCTGGATCAAATTTTTGGAATGATCCCGGGAATAAGTCGAATTTCGGCTCTAAGAGGCTTGCAACCTGATGAAAAGGAGTTGGTAAAGATAGAGGCCATTATCAACTCCATGACGAAAGAAGAGAGGCTGAGGCATACGATTTTGAATGGGAGTCGTCGCAAGAGAATCGCCAAAGGGAGTGGTACCAACGTTCAGGATGTGAATAGACTCATTAAGAACTTCAACCAAACGCGTAAGATGATAAATAAGATTACAAAAAAAGGGATGAGAGGATTCAGGGGAGGAATACTTCCATCTTAATTTCCCTACCAGGTACATAGGAGGTTGTCAAAACATGCCTGTTAAGATAAGATTGACAAGAAAGGGGACTAAGAAGAAACCTTTCTACAGAATAGTGGTTGCAGATGCCAGAGCCCCTAGAGATGGGAGATTCATCGAAGTTGTTGGTACGTACAATCCGTGCATGGACCCTGCTGAGATAAAGCTCAAAGATGAGAGAATACTGGATTGGTTGACCAAGGGAGCCCAACCAACCCAAACCGTTCGGAGCATTTTAAGGAAGGAGGGAGTCTTAAAAAATTTTACAGCAAAATTAAGTGCGGAGGTTACTAAAGATGAAGAACTAGATTAGGTATATTGCTGAAGCACTAGTGGATAATCAATTTTACGGCAAAATTAAGCGCGGAGGTTACTAAAGATGAAGAACTTGATTAAGTACATTGCTGAAGCACTGGTGGATAATCCTGATGAGGTGGTGGTCTCAGAGGTTCAAGGTGAGAGAACCTCAGTCATAGAGTTGAAAGTGGCAAAGGAGGATCTGGGGAAGGTTATCGGAAAACAAGGAAGAACAGCCAGGGCGATGAGAACGATCCTGTCTGCAGCCTCAACAAAGATTAAAAAGAGGGCCGTGCTGGAAATCCTGGAGTAAGATTTTCCTCACCATGGAAGACGACCTGTTGGTTATAGGAAAGATCATTGGCACTCATGGGACCGAGGGCAAAATGCGGGTTCATTCCGATGCTGAATCTCATGCTACCTTCTCCGCACAGGATTTTCTGTATCTAAAAGGCAGAAAAGGGGATATAAGAAGATACGAATTGACTCATATTAGGCCACATAAGAACGTCCTCCTCCTGGAGCTCGACGGTGTATCCTCAATCAGCGAAGCAAAAGAACTCGTCGGCGCTTCTATACTTGTCGAAAAAAGCAAATTGCCCCCCCCCGCTGAAGATGAGTATTATTGGTTTGATATTATCGGTCTGGAGGTATTCACCGATAACGGCACCTTCCTTGGAACGGTAAAAAGAATTTTACAGACAGGGAGCAATGACGTATATGTCATTGGGAAAGAGGAAAAGGAATATCTAATCCCGGCGATTGCTGATGTGGTCACCAACATAGATGTGGGGAAAAAAACAATGATCGTATGTCCTTTGGAAGGTCTCTTTGGAGATGGTGAGATTTGACATCCTTACCTTATTTCCGAATATGTTCTCTTCTCCACTAAATGAGAGCATACTGAAACGAGCCCAACAGAAGGGACTGGTTGAGATAAAGGTTCACGACCTCCGTGACTTTTCATCAGACAAACACCACACTGCGGATGATTACCCCTATGGCGGCGGACGGGGTATGGTAATGAAGCCGGAGTTGATTATAAAGGGTATTGAAAAGGTGACATCCCCGATTGAGGGATCAAGGGTTATCCTAATGACCCCTCAGGGAAAGAGGTTTGATCACGCGTACGCATTGAAGCTGTCATGGCTCTCACAGATCGTCATCATTTGTGGCAGGTACGAGGGGGTTGATGAAAGGGTAAGAAAATACGTTGACGATGAGATTTCCATTGGAGATTACATACTCTCCGGGGGAGAACTGGCGGCAATGGTATTGCTTGACACTGTTACAAGACTGATCCCCGGGGTCTTAGGAAATCCAGGATCACCAGAGGATGAGTCGTTCTCCAACCGATTATTGGAGTACCCTCAATATACACGCCCAAGGAAATACAGAGGCTTAGAGGTTCCGGAGGTGCTCCTCTCCGGTAATCATGGAGAGATCAAGAGATGGAGACGCATGCAATCCCTCAAAAGGACATTGGAAAGACGTCCGGATCTCCTGGAACAAATCGACTTGTCCGATGAGGATTTGAGCCTGTTATCTGAGATGAGGAAAGAATCGGACCCAAGTAAGTAGTGGCAGAAACGACAAGAACGGCAAACCTTTATTTGGCCCTGTTACATTACCCCGTTTACGACAAAAACAAGAAGGTCGTTTCTACGTCGTTAACCAACGTGGATATTCACGACATTGCGCGAGCAGCTAGAACTTACGGGATACGCAAATACTACCTAGTTACCCCCCTAAGGAAACAAAGGAAACTGGCAGAGAGGATACTTCTTCACTGGAGATCGGGATTTGGTGCCCAGTATAATCCCAGGAGGAAGGAAGCCTTAAAGTTGGTTACAATATCCGATTCACTGGATAGTGTTTGTGAGGACATCCATAGTGACTGGGGCATAAGACCTCATACAGTGGTTACTGATGCCCAGCTCTTTGAGAGGAGCATCGACTATTTAGATTTAAAAAAACTTATTGAAGAAGGATCAAGACCTTACCTTCTCTTATTGGGGACCGGTTGGGGTGTGACAGAAGATGTTATCGAAGATTCGGACTATGTGCTGGCCCCCATCCGGGGGGCTACTGAGTACTATCACCTGTCAGTGAGATCGGCAGCGGCCATAATCCTCGATAGACTATTGGGAATAAGAGATGAAAAATCCTTGGAGAACGAACTATGAGTAGTCTGATAGAAATGATTGAAAGAGAACATATGAACCTCGGCATACCGGAGTTCCAACCCGGAGACACAATTAAGGTCTATTCCAGGATCGTGGAAGGAGAAAAAGAGAGGATACAGATCTTTGAGGGTGTTGTGATAAGAAGGAGGGGAGGAGGAAGCGGGGCAAGTTTCACTGTAAGAAAATTTTCATACGGAGTGGGTGTAGAGAGGATCATACCTCTCCATTCACCGAGGATTGCCAAGATAGAGGTTGTCCGCAAAGGACGGGTGAGGAGAGCAAAACTCTACTATCTCAGAAAACTGAAGGGCAAGGCTGCCCGTATCAAAGAGAAGAGATTCTCACGATGATATCTTTTCCCCCTACTCATCCGGAGAGGGGAATATATGCAAAGGGATATCAATCTATTGCCGGAGTTGATGAAGCAGGAAGGGGGCCTCTCGCCGGGCCGGTTGTTGCGGCCGCTGTTATCCTTTCCAAAGACTGCATTATCCCGGGGATAGCAGATTCCAAGAAGCTATCGGCCGGCAAGAGAGAAGCATTATTCAGCAAAATCCATGAGGATGCTCAAGCCGTTGGCGTTGGTATCGTGGATCAACGAGAGATTGAGAAAATCAATATCCTTCGAGCCAGTCTGAAAGCGATGCTGTTGGCGGTTGTCGACTTAGGGGTTCTGGTTGACTACCTCCTGGTTGACGGTATACATAATATCCCCACCCAGATTCCTCAATCCGTCATCAAGAAGGGCGATTCTCTCAATCCTTCCATCTCTGCTGCCTCCATTATTGCCAAAGTTACCAGAGACCGGATAATGATTGAATATCATCGCATATACCCTGAGTATAATTTTGCACAGAACAAGGGATATGGGACAAAAGAGCATATGCTTGCGATCAAGAGATTTGGTTGCAGCGAAATCCACAGAAAGACCTTTAAAGGTGTAAGAGAATATCTTGGGGGGCAATGACTAAGAAAAGGATCTCGTTGGGCAGGAGAGGAGAAGAAATCGCTGTTTCGTATTTGAAGAGCCTCAAATATAAGATTATCGAGAGAAACTATACCTGTGTTTTTGGAGAGATAGATATTATAGGAAGAGACAGGAAAACACTCTCGTTCATCGAGGTGAAGACCAGGTCGTCCACGGAATACGGTCATCCCTACAACGTCGTAAATAAGAGAAAACAGCACCAGATCTCGAAAGTAGCCTTGGAATATATAAATAAGAACAATTTACAGGATGTAGATGCCCGCTTCGACGTAATAGCGGTCCAAATCTCTCCGGAAGGTGAAAAGGTAGAGTTGATAAAAAACGCTTTCGATCTAAGTCAGCATTATTACTGAACACCGCCTTCCTATTCTTCTGAATGGTATCTGATGATCCTGCTTACAATATTGCTCGTAGACGCCCCCCTTATCTCCGGTATGCGCACGACCCTTCCTCCGATGGATTCAACAATGTCTCTGCCGATTATGGTATCCTCGTCCCAATCCCCTCCTTTGACAAGGACGTGAGGCTTCAAAGAAGAGAGGATATCGTGCGGGTCCGGTTCATCGAATATTACAACTAAATCAACACATTGTAATGCAGCCAGCACCTCCGCCCTTTCTTCCTGAGGGATGATGGGCCTTCGATCTCCTTTTATTGTTCTTACTGATTGATCGCTGTTTACGGCAACTATCAACACATCTCCTAGTTTTCTTGCCTCTTCCAGATACCTGGTGTGACCCACATGGATTAAATCAAAGCATCCGTTGGTAAAGACGACCTTCTTACCCTCCGCCTTCAACCCATTCATGAGCGTCTTCAGTTCATCTCTTGATTTGACTTTTTCTTTGAACTTCATAAGCTTTAACCGTTCACGGAACGTTGAAATTGGAGAACCATGGGGCTTCCACGACGCAAAGATATGGCTATTTGTGGGTTATCTCCCTCCATGTCTTCTCAGTAAAAACCCAAACCGGAGTTGAACCGGGCATCCCCGGGGGGAGGTTGGTATCCAATGATGGAACCTGCCATATCTTTGGAACCTGACTCGTTATGTTGAGATTCTGACACACAATAGTCCCGGCCAGTTCTATCTGTTTGCTGCTACTGACCGTTCCGGCGCTGTAGTATGCACCCATCAATAACAACTGAGGCACGGTGCTACCCAACGTAAGATCCCCTGCGCCAACCACACCAAGTACATTTATGGTCGGGTAAGATCCTGGTGTGGCAGGCAGGACATCACCATCGACCAGGGTAGCGCCTGTCACATATATGGTGCCTCCTCCGGGGGGTGTGCTATATGTTATATCATGGCTTATAGTCAAAGACTTCACCTTGACTATGCCTGTCACGATTAGGAGATTGGTGTTCCCATCAAAAACTATGGAGCAACCAGTACCGGAGGGAGAGGTGCCATTCTGGCTTATATCATATGTGTGGACTGGAGGAGGTAACGAAGTGTTACTATTCAATATGAGTGCGCCCGCTACCAGCCCCTCGTTGTCAGTTGTACCAGTCAGGTCTATAGAGTTGTCGGTCATATAGGTTGTATCGATTAGAGGTATGGCTGTATGAACATCTCCCAGGTCATACGCCTCCGCAGAACTGGCTCCTTTTCTCGCAAAGATGTTCTGATCGGAGCCGTCATTATCCCCGCCCAGTATGTCGTCATTGACACCGTTACTACCAGAATCTCTCCCGGTTGTTACGTAAATCCCCCTAAACGGACTTGTCCCCAAACCCAGGGTTGCAGTTCCTGCCGTCATGTCAACCCGCCCGTTCCTCACCCTGAATTTTCCCTTTAGATCAGTTGTGGCGCCCCCGTCAATAGCGTTTGCAAGGGTTGGGTCCATACCGGTGTTACTGTTAATGCACTTTCCGCTCTGGTTATTAAAAACAATGTCTGTGGCAGCAAGACCGCTACCCAGCAAGTGAACAGACCCGGCCAGATCAATGTTCCCTGCAACGGGCGCGCTACCGCCGCCGCCGGCAAACACCGCATTATTCCACGGTGAGATATTTTCAGCGTAAAGGTAGCTTTCAAGCTGGACCCTCGATAAATTGCGCCCTATTGCAGTACACCTGACCAGAACCGTTGTGGGGTCAAAACCAGCCCCAGCGCTGTAGTTCTTGAACTCCACCGTATAGGTGCCTCCGGCGAATGGAACGGCGCTAAATACAGTGTAAAATGCAGTTGAACTCGGTGACAGGGACATGGTCCCCGATAACGCATGAAAATCAGAGTCGGCGAAACTTTTATCCGGGTCTTTATCCAGATCGCTGATAAGCTCCGCCTCGGCTCGAGCTAACCCTGCTTCGGCGATATAGAGGGCCTCCGTATTGGAAAGGCTGTTGCTCGCAATCTTTATATCTAAAGTAGATGTTGTGATTCCTGCAGCACCCAGGATCGACAGGACCGTCAAAAAAAGGAGAGATATGACCAGGGCCATCCCTTTCTTGTTCTTCAGCATCGCAGCGATTCTCTCCATTAGGGTAGTCTGCTCACTGCTACCCTTACTCCAAGTTTCTTGCTATTATATCAGAGCTCAGGGTTATCCGGTGGTAGCCATCACCTCTGTAATCAGGGTCCTTGTCCCTCGTCCTGGCGGTTATGGATAGATTCACCCTGGGTCTGGTGAACCCAGCCTGTAAATCCTCGATATTTAACGCAATCTGCTGAGCGCCGCCACCTGTGTTCTCGTTTCTTCTCAGTGATGTGTTCCGAATACTATAGGTAACCCTTTTTACCCTGTAGATATTGGCTCCTGCCGGATACGCATTTGCAAACCCCTGATTTCCAGTCTGAGCCGGGTCCGTATCAACGGTTAGAACTGCCCCTGAAACAGCGGTTACCTTGGCATTTTCCAGTTCGCCGATAAAGATATCGCTTTTTGTCGTTGCATTGAACCTTCTTGCCTCATAGGACGATTGGAGGGAGACCGCAGTACTGCCTGGGGGGGCTGCTGTTGACAGTTTACCCTGTGGAGGATCGATACACCCCACGATCTCGAGGGTGTCCGGGTTTCCTGTGCCTCCGTCTATAATCTGTATACCCTTATATGCGATGCCCGAAGCGCCGTTTATCGTTGTCCAGGTGGGTTGGCCAAACCCTGCCATACGGATGTGTCTTGACAGAATGTCCATGGCTACCCTGGCATTCTGCTGCATGTCCGAAATCTCTTCCTGCACCGCATACGTCTTGCTTTGAGAAATATACAGGTTGTATATTGATGCCAAAAGTATACCTGTCACGGCAAGGGCTACCATAATCTCTGTCAGTGTGAAGCCATGGATGTCTTTGCTCACATAAATCATCTTCCGGGTTTGTCTGCTATAGGTTTCGGTATCCTTCATGCAATATCAAAAGTAGTTTACACTTTTCCTAACTTGTGCGGTTACACAAAAAGTTACAAGTGCCTAAAGTTTGAAGTGCCTAAAGTTAATTTATTCTGATTATTCTATAAACCAGATCATGCTAAGAAACAAAATCAGCAGTGCTTTGGAGTGCATTCCTTAATTTTAGGCACTCAAGATTCTTAGCTGAAATTAGAACTAACTTTCTCAAAAGTTATAAAAAGTGTAAAGCGGCAAATGAAGGATGCCTAAGTTTCCATAGATAATGAAGCAATGTCATCTCCTCATTACAGTGGACAAGACAACAAAATGATTTATTGAGTCCTTCCAACCGACAATTACAGTCACGGTCTTCATTCCGGAGGCCGGGGTATCATCTGCCACATTCCATACCCTTTGCGGGGTCTGTCCAATACTCACAGAACAATTGCTGTTACAGGAATCAGAATGATCCGGGTTCGTAAAGAGGACAGTATTTGAATGTACATCCACTCCAATATCGCTTTTGTCTCCATCGTCAGTCAACATCGTATTCGTGGGATCGATACGGTAAAGGTTGTTCAAACCCTCTAATTTACCCTCAGCAAGCACTGCCGCTTTAGTGATTTTATTCCCGATGGCATTGCCCCTTATCGCATATATTGTCATCTGCGCCACGGCAAGCAGGCCTATGGAGAGAATTACCAAGGCTATCAAGACCTCAAGGAGGGTAAAACCCATATTGCTTGATGGCCCGCATTTAATCACCGTCCAATACCTCATGTGGTAACCAATTGCTGAAACAATACTATTTTTCGGGTAAATGGCCCTGAAAGGGCTTAACATACCAGCCCAGGGCATTGCCCTGGGTTTTGAAAGTTCCCTAATTATTAGCCCTGTAAGGGCGTTACATATTCATCGTCAATCCCATAGATATTTTTCGTCGTATTCAATTTTTGACAAAGATTGAGACATAATCAAACCCTTGTGATGTCACGCCCTTACAGGGCTAAAATTCATCTTTTATCTCTTTCCCAGGGCATTGCCCTGGGCTGGTATGTTTCACCCCTGCGGGGTATTGATTTTGATTGAACGCATAACGCCCGCTTTTCAACGGGCGCGGCTTTTTTCGTCCGCTGAATTAGCATTG
>JAUXHQ010000059.1 GCA_030621455.1 Deltaproteobacteria bacterium | reverse complement strand
AAAAGGCTGTGAGGGATGCCCTGCTTAAGTTTCAGAGAAGGATCGGAAGAAACGGCGGTGTTATTGTAGAGGGAAGAGATATTGGAACGGTTGTTTTCCCTGATGCTGATATTAAGTTCTACCTTGATGCCTTGCCGGAAGAACGAGGCAAGAGAAGGTACAAAGAATTAATAGAAAAAGGGGAGAATGTAGATCTGAAGGAGGTTACCAGGGAAACAGTCATTAGGGATCGTAGTGACAGCACAAGAGAATATGCCCCTTTGAAAGCGGCTGTTGATGCTATTGACATCGATTCTACCCATATGTCCGTTCAGGAATTGGCGGACAAGATGCTGAAGATTATTGGAGAATTAGGATAGTGTCCATCCAGAAATGAGGATTTTTGTTCAAGATCAAGGCATGGGAAAAAAATAACCGCAGGCATATGTTTAATATTCCGAGGATTATTTTTTGAGCATAACGCAGATATTGTGCAAAAAGACCATTTATGGATTGACACTAGGATAAGCAGGAAAATAAATTGATTAGGAGGACAGTCTTTTAATGGAAAACAAAGATGATGTAGTTCAGGGTAATGAGTCTATGCCCGAAGACAAAAATGTAGACACAAACACTGAACTGGAAGATGAAGATGCACGTAAAGAGGAAAACTTTGAACAGCTTTTCGAAAGTAGTTTGAATAATACGCTGCAAAGAGGAGAAGTTGTTAAGGGAACTGTCATTCAGGTTACTCCAAACTATATTATGGTTGATGTTGGGTATAAGTCTGAAGGACAGGTGTCGATCGAGGAATTCCTTGATGAAAATGGAGAGGTAACTGTCAATATAGGTGATGAAGTTCACGTCCTGGTTGAGAAGAGAGAAAATCAGGACGGGTTTATGGTTTTGTCCAAAGATAAGGCAGACAAACTAAAGATATGGACTGATATCAGTAGGATATACAATGAGGATGACGTTATAGAGGGAGAAATCGTCTCCAGGATAAAAGGTGGACTGTCTGTAGACATTGGTATCAATGCTTTTTTGCCCGGATCTCAAATTGATCTTCGTCCTGTCAGAGATTTTGAAGAGTTAATAGGTAAGAGGTTTGAATTTAAGATATTGAAATTCAACAGGAGACAAGGTAACATCGTTCTGTCCAGAAGAGCCATCCTGGAAAAAGAAAGAGAATCCTTGAGGAAGAAAACCCTGGAGAACTTGGAAGAGGGTGCGATCGTTGAAGGATTCGTGAAAAATATCACCGATTATGGTGTATTTATAGATCTCGGGGGAATCGATGGTCTTCTGCATATCACAGATTTATCATGGGGGAGGGTCAACCACCCAAAGGACATATGTTCAATGGGAGACCAGATGACCGTTAAAGTTCTGAAGTTTGACAGAGAGAATGAAAGGGTATCTCTTGGGTTAAAACAGACTACACCTGACCCATGGACTGACGCTGTGGAAAAGTATCCGATCGGTTCAAAGGTTACAGGAAAGGTGGTGAGCCTCACGGATTATGGTGCCTTCGTCAGGTTGGAAGAAGGGGTTGAAGGGCTGGTGCACGTTTCCGAGATGTCTTGGACTCAAAAGATAAGATATCCGTCGAAAGTCTTGGCCGTGGGTGACGAGATACTGACTATGGTTCTTGACATCGACACATCGAAGAAAAGGATTTCTCTGGGTATGAAACAGGTGGAACCGAACCCATGGGATATAGTTAAAGAGAAATATCCTCCCGGCACTCGGATTGAGGGCATAGTCAAAAACGTGACGGACTTCGGTATCTTTGTGGGAGTCGAGGAAGGTGTCGATGGATTGGTTCATATATCAGATGTTTCATGGAAACAGAAAATAAAGAACCCATCTGAATTGTATCAGAAAGGTCAAACGGTGGAAGTTGTCGTCTTGAATGTGGACCAAGAAAATGAGAGATTTTCCTTGGGGATTAAACAACTTGAAGCAGATCCGTGGGACAACATATCCGAGAAGTACCATCTGGGACAGGTAATATCAGGGATTGTTACTAATATCAGAGATTTCGGAATATTTGTCGAACTGGAGGAAGGGATTGAGGGACTGGTTCATGTCTCTGAAATTGGTAAGGAAAAGGTGAAACACCCTGGAGATTTTACCCAAGTGGGAGAAAAGATTTCTGCCGCAATCATCAACATTGTAAAGAAGGAAAGGAAGATTGGGCTAAGCATCAAGGATTTGGATGAAGTGACAGAGAAAGCGGATATCAAGAGATTTTTAAATAACCATGAGTCCGCAGTCTCTAATCTGGGAGAGCTTCTTAAGGAAGAGCTTGAACAAAAAACGGAACGTGAGACCTAAAATGAAGAGACATCCTATTTTAATAGGAATTGTGGTGATAGGAGCATTTCTTGTTGTGTTCTTCTTGTCGGTTCTTCTGGTCATGCATACTTCTGGTGGGGTAAACACCGTCTTCTCTATGGGAGACAGGATTGCCGTAGTGAAAGTTAAGGGGGTGATTAAGGAATCAAAGCCTATTATAGACCAACTCTTAAGGTTTATGAAGGACGGAAGTGTCAAAGCAATCGTATTGAGGATTGACTCTCCAGGGGGTGGTGTAGGTCCATCACAAGAAATCTACGAAGAAGTTAGGAAGATAGGAGACAAGAAAAAAGTAGTGGTGTCTATGGGGTCTGTGGCGGCCTCAGGTGGCTACTATATCGCCTGCGCTGCAGATAAGATAGTGGCAAATCCCGGTACTATAATCGGGAGTATCGGAGTAATCATTGAATTTGCAAACGTAGAAGAATTGGTGAAAAAGATTGGATTTAAAAGTGTGATCATTAAGAGTGGAGAGTACAAGGACGTCATGTCTCCCTTTAGGAGTGTTACGGAACAAGAGGAGAGAATGCTACAGGAGGTTATCGATAATGTTCATAATCAATTTATCGAGGCGATTGCAGAAGGTAGAAACTTGACAAAAGAAGAGGTCACCGCGATCGCAGATGGAAGGATATTTTCAGGAGAACAGGCTAAGGCACTGGGATTGGTTGATTCCCTTGGCAACTTACAGGATGCCATCTCTATGGCAGCCAAAATGGTTGGCATCAAGGGTGAACCAAAGGTGGTCTATCCTCCGAAGAAGAAGCTTTCAATATTGGACTTTATCCTCCGGGGTACAGTTAAGGCTATCATAGACTATCTAAAGGGCGAAGGGAGCCAGTTTAATTATCTGTCCGGTGTTACTATGGAAAATTTGACACAGGAAGATCCACACTGCTTTTTCACCTGCCTATCCTCCTCCATTGGAAAATTTCGTTTTGCAACGTACTCCAATATTATTCGACCTGTGCAGTAGGTCAGGTTTACCGCTTGCCGGCTACTTATTTCATTTGCTTGTTATGAACTACAATCCGGCATAAGGTTGTATGTGTAATGGGTTGATACGTCTCTTATGTATATTTGGATGTTGGCCAGGTCCTTACATATAACAGGCAAACGAAACAAGCAGCCGGCACTTAACGCAAGCCTGTTTTAACTGAATCATCAGAGTAACGTCAACATTCCGGATTTGGATAACTGCACGTGTCCATATTATTTGAGTTTAACATTTTTTCGTTTGATGCTCAGTAGCCACTGCCATGTTTGTTGCAGGTTGCTTGTTGCCTGTTGAAATGAATTTTTTGAAAGGAACTCACGTATGACAAAGAGTAAATTAGTTAAAACGGTTTCTGAAAGGGTTTCTGAAATCACGAAGAAAGACACCAAAGTAATAGTTGATGTCATCTTCAATAGTATGATCGACGCCCTAATAAGGGAAGAAAGAATTGAAATTCGTGGATTTGGGAGTTTTAGGGTGAAGAACAGAGACGCCAGATGTGGAAGAAATCCCAAGACCGGAGTTGTTGTGAATATACCTAAAAAGAAAACCCTGTTTTTTAAAGCAGGGAAGGAGATGAAGGAAAGGGTAGACCTAAATAAAGCAGATTAAACGATTGAACTTGACGTCCAGGAACCCACCAAAATGGTCGTTTCATCCCTACTCACCTCTTGTATGAAATAACTTTATATTGCAATGTCAATATAGAAATCATGACGTACACAAATCGGAACCTCCCCCAATGGTCACCCCTTACCGATAAATGAACAATTCCGACCTGTGCAGTTACACAAGCCTGGTGTCTTGAATTGTCTCCGATGATTCAGTTAACAGGTCGACTAATTTTGAAAAGATCAGTGGCCACAGCTATAGCATAGCAGAGGCTGTGGTGGGGGAAAAGTAATGACAAGAGCAGCATCCATTGATATCGGCACAAATAGTATTCGTCTATTAGTCGCTGAGATAGATGGAACGGGAAACTTGAAAAAGATAATGACCAGGCGGAAGATCACTCGACTGGGGGAGGACTTCGTAAGGACAGGGAGGATCTCCCCCAAAGCAATGGGAAGGAGTGCAAAAGTCCTAGAGGAATATGCGAATTTACTGAAAGAATGCAATATACGAACTACAGTTGCTGTGGCTACTAGTATAGTCAGGGAAGCTGCCAATAGAGACGAATTTCTGCAGCAAGTTTACCAAGGCACCGGTTTAGAAGTAATGGTCATCTCAGGGGACGAGGAAGCCAGAATTACATTAATAGGTGTCCTGTCGATCGTAGATGATCTTGTTGATAGGGCCGTTGTCGTTGATATCGGAGGAGGGAGTACGGAATTTATCGTGGTACAAGGCAAAGTCCCCTTGGCAACTTACAGTACGGAGCTTGGATCAGTCTATCTGACTGAAAGGTTTATACAATCCGACCCCCCTAGCCCTGCAGAAGTGGGAAAACTGGAAGTATTTATCAATAATAGATTATCTTCCATGCTGAGACGTAGTTTTGAAGCACAGACTGGGAACTCGTTTTCTTTCTTGGTGGGAACCGCCGGGACAATCACAACACTTGCTGCAATGGACCAGAAAATGAATGTCTATGACCAGGGGAGGACAAACAGGTATGTCTTGACGAGAGAGTCGGTGAAGAGCATTTACAAGAGCTTACAGAGAATTCCTGTGCCCGAACGATATGTACTTCCAGGTTTGGAGAAGGGGAGGGAAGACATAATCCTCGCCGGGACCGCTGTTGTCGTGAAGATCATGGAGGTCCTTGGTTTTCATGAGATGATTGTCAGCGACTATGGATTGTTAGAGGGGATAGTTCTGTCCTGCTTTTCACCACGGAGAGAAAGTGCTTATTCCTAAATTAGAAACTTGATTAGCGCCCTTTTTATAAAGACTCTGTTTATGGATGGGCACTATCTAGTTTTCGTTCAGACACTAGTTCATACATTTTTGACGCTAAGTTCCAAATTTTTGACGCTGGATACATGCTACTTTGGTAGGTTCAGCATAAAACTACATTGAATAGACTTTCAGCAGTCACACCTTTAACCGGCATTGTGCACGGACACCTAAGGGGGAACCACGACCCTCAATGCCGTTTAATTAATCTCCGCATATTGACCGGGTCATAGTCTGTTTCTGAATTGTCAACTGCATAACCGACAAACTGGCCTGCCGGACGGTCACCCCTTTTCATCAAGAACGCCCTCCATAAGTACGAATGGATTTCAAATTTGTTATTCTTGAGGTTCGTCTCTCTCCTCAACACATCCTGAGCATATTAATCAGATCTTTCCGTCCGATCGATTCTACATTAAGAAATTTTGAAACTCATTTGAATTATGCCTTTAAGCCATTTGTAGCTCATAATTGAGTTTCAAAATTTCTGACATTGGAATCATATCTCATTGTTTATCCCCTCATATGTCTGAGGTAAAAAAACATATTCTGAGGCCCTGGAACTCCCGTTATCAAAGGAAGGATGTTTTTCTCGCGTGGCATACTTATTGCAGAGAGCAAACTCATCAGGCGTGGGTTATTTAATGCATCCTGGTAGGGGATGATGAAACCAGCAGTTCTAACTGTCTAAATTCCTCCTGGAAATGGTGTTTTTTTTACAAAGCCTAAAAGGTCGACTGCGTTTTCCCGTTTCGACCATAAATCACCCTACGAAAACCCGAGAGATTCAATTATGCTTTTTACCCCATAGATACTTTTCTTGGATCCACAAGAAGAAAAACACTAGGCAGACAACAGCAAGGAATACTTCAAAATGATGTAGTTCTTAAGGGAGAGTCTTAAGGGAAGCATTCATGACTGCATCCCGAAACCGAGAGAGAGGAAGTGGTTATGGAAAACAGCTTTACCCCAGAAAAACTTGACAAGATTGAGAGTATTCTGGCAGAAGACCTGATCGAAGCCGGCGCTAACTCTGTAATATTCATCGATAGGGCGGGAAATATCATGGCAAGACAAGACAATGGTCATTGCGAGCATGACGTGTATTCTTTAGCGGCCTTGGGGGCAGGCAATTTTGGGGCGGTCAATGCCATGGCCAACATCGTTGGAGAGGATGAATTTTCGTTACTCTTTCACAAAGGACAGAAGGAGAGCCTGCACTTTTCTAAGGTCGATGAAGAATCCTTGCTGATCATAATATTTGGAAAGGATGTATCTCTGGGGTTCCTGCGTTTGAAAGTGGCAGAAGCTGTCAAGAAGATAAGAGAGATATAATGAACTGAGCAAGGAGTTATTAGAATTGTTACCAGTTAGCTATTCTTGCGGAGGATTCTATTTTGGCGTTCATCAATCCGAGAAATAAAGAGGTCCAGGTAAAGATAGTCTATTACGGTCCAGGCAGAGGAGGAAAGACGACAAATCTCGAGCACATCAACAGTAAGTTTAAGGAGAGAATCAGGTCAGAGATGGTGAGCATAAAAACATACGGAGATAGGACGCTCTTCTTTGACTTTCTTCCTTTTGAAGTTGGTAAAATAAAAGGGTACGATGTCAGAATACAATTGTATACCGTCCCGGGACAGGTAAAATATAATGCCACCAGACGGTTGGTCTTGAAGGGGGTGGATGGAATTGTCTTCGTTGCAGACTCTATGACCGTGCAAAGAGAAAAGAATCTTATTTCTCTTAAGGGGCTTCAGGAAAATCTGGAAGCTCATAACAAGAATATCTTTGGGGTACCCCTGGTGTTGCAATACAATAAAAGAGATTTAAAAAAGCGGAACATCCCCATCTTGCCTTTCGATGTAATGGAACAAGATCTTAACAATCGTTTGAAGGTAGCATCCCTTGGAGCCAGTGCCGTGACAGGAGAAAATGTCCTTCCAACCTTGAAAAAGATAATATCGGCAACCATGTCATCCTTACAGGATGATCTGAAATAGGAGGTTAGACAATTGAGTTACGATGATGATGTCACCATCACGATGGAGTTGGATGAACGGTTTGATAATCTCTTTGGGGAAGACGCCGAAGAAAATAAAGATCTGGAAAACACCACGGCCATTAGCCTGGATGATTCTCCAATCAAGGATTTGAAGGTTGCTGTTCTGTCGCTGGATTGGGAAATGACGGATCAGACTATGGGAAGATTCAAGGATGAGTTAGCCAGATTAAAGGTGATGTGGAAAGACAACAAAACCCTCCTTCTGTTCCTTCGGCTTCTTGGAGGTGTGGGGCAGTATGTCAGGACAAAAAAGGAAAAAGCGCATCCTGGCTCCATAGCGTTACTCCATTCTGCTTACGATAGCCTGGAAAAGGTTGTATTGTTCCAAGGTATCCCTGAGGCGGAAAAGGTGACAATGCTTCGTGCCGAGCTCAATAAGTTCAAGGAATTGAAGGAACAGATCGCTCGTGCGAAGACAACTGTCCCCGAAGAAATAGCACTACCTCCCGTTGAAGCGATAGAGATCGAGGAGCCCACTCAGGCTGATGTTACTCCAGACACAGAAGATGACAATACCATCGGTTTGGAAGATGCACCGATGAAGGATTTGAAGGCCGTTGTGCTATCACTGGATTTGGAAGCAACCGATCAGATTACGCAGCGGTTTAGGGAGGAGATAAGCACATTGAGGGACGTATGGAAGGACGACAAGCTCCTCCTCAAGTTCCTTAAGCTACTCGGTGGGTTGGAGAAGTATATCAGAGTGAGCAAAGACAAGGCGCATCCCGATTCCATAGCATTACTTCATTCTGCTTATGATAGCCTGGAAAAAGTGGTGTTGTCGAAAGGCATATCTGAAAAAGAAAAGATAGAAATATTTCAAACACAGGTCAGAAAATTCAACGAATTGAAAGAACTTATCGCTCGTGAAAGAACATCTGTTTCAAGGGACAAAGAAGAAAAGGCCAGTGAAGAAGAAGAATACATGGCTACTGAACCGATAATGTTGAATCCGAGCGAGATAAGTGATGAGACTGTCGAAGAGGAAGAGCCAGACCTTAGGACGGTCGCCTCTGAAGAGAAACCTGTCGCAGCCGAAATGCCAACATCTGCGGTGTTCGATGATGCCGTTGAAGAAGGGGAGATAGACATTCAGGAAACGGTGCAAGGAGAAGACCTCGTTACCACTGGCATGATGGTCCATGACACATCGGGGGAGGGTGACGAGACTATTATAGAAGAAGAGTTAGATATTGAGGAGGTATCCGTTGAAGAGGGGTTTGCCATAGACGAGGTGGCAGGGTCTGAGGTATTGGGCGGTGATACTGGGGCTGTTGAGGAGGAGGTTTCTTCGGCTAAGGAAAAGAAAGAAAAGAGGTCATGGTTTTCCAGAAAACGC
>JAUXHQ010000070.1 GCA_030621455.1 Deltaproteobacteria bacterium | reverse complement strand
GCCCTGTTCATGGACGAAATGCCGCCTTCTATGGCGCGAAAAAAGATATTATGTTGTTTGGCTTCTACCGTCCGGGTAACCCTGATTATCCGGGCGCAGAGCATGGGAGTGAGCGTAAGGGAGATGAAGAGAGATATAAGTATGGCCGAAATGACCGTAATGCCGAAGGGATAGAGAAAACGCCCCATAAGACCTCTGATAAAGGCTACTGGTATAAATACCAAGCAGATACTCAAACTGGCTACTATTACGGCAAACGCTACCTCGTTGGTACCGAAAGAAGCCGCTTCCATCGGTTCCATGCCTTCTTCCATATGACGATAGATGTTCTCCAATACTATTATCGCGTTATCCACCACCAATCCAATTGACACAGAGAGGGCGACCATCGTCATATTGTTGGAAGTGAAGCCAAAGAAATACATGAAGCCGAATGCCCCGATAATAGAGGTGGGTATCGCGAGATTGACGACTACAGTGGTGCGAAAATTCAACAGGAAGAGATAGAGGATGAAGACAGTGAGTAACGCCCCGAATAAGATGTCTATCTGAACACCTACGATAGTGCTGCGTATAAACTTGGACCTATCCCAGCTAATGGTATATTCCATGCCTTCGGGTATCAGGGGTTCCAGTTCTTTGACCTTTTTCTTTATGCGTTCTGCAACTTCAACGGTATTGGAACCTATCTGTTTCAATACCTGTATCCCCACAGCAGGCTCTCGGTTAAATCGCAAGAAGGACCTCTCTTCTTCCAGGGTGTCTTCTGCATATCCTATGTCCCTGAGCCGCACAGGGGCTCCACCTTTATACGCTATGATAAGCTCATCGAATTCCTCCGGGGTGCCGAACTCACCCATGGTTTTAACCACGATCTCCGTTGGGCCTGTCTTGAGAAAGCCGCTGGGCATCTTGATGTGTTGATCCTTGAGGGCCTGGATGACCTGGTGAGGGGAGAGGTGATAGGAATTGAGTTTTTCGCGGTCGAGCCAGAGCGCTATCTCCCGGTCCCTGAATCCATAGAGGTTAACCTTACCTACCCCGTCAACGGTCTCCAGCCGCCGTCTCAGCACCTGATCGGAAAATCGACAGATCTCCTTGAAAGGATGGGTGTCGGATTGAAGCGTAAACCAAACCGTGGCGATCGATTCGGTGCTCAGTTTGTCTATGATCGGCGGGTCTACATCCTTGGGGAGCTTTTTCATGGCCATCCCAACCTTGTTCTGTACATCCGTGGCTGCAATATCGATATTCTTGTCCAGGTAAAACTGCAAGGTGATGATCGATTTACCCAACAGGCTCACGGATGTGATGTGCTTGATCCCCTGGATGGCATTAAATTCCTCTTCCAACACATCGGTTACATCCATGTCCATTATTTCCGGGCTTGCCCCGGAAAGGAAAGTGGTGACAGTGACTATGGGGAACTCTATGTATGGATATTGGTCAAGCGGTATACGCCAGAACCCGATGATCCCGAATATGACAAAGACCGCAGACAGAACAATGGTAAGGACCGGTCGTTTTATACATAAATCGCTGAGATACATGTCTATCTGGTTCCTCCACTATGATTACAACAACTAAAACCGGCAGGCGCTCAACTCCCAGGTAGGACCGGCGGGGCCGGGGTATTGAGTACCTTGACGGGGGTACCCTCTTCCAGGCCACGGTTGCCGCTGGTGACAACCAACTCGCCGGGATTTAACCCGGAGACGATCTCCACCTTTCCCTCCATCATTTCACCGATCCGGACTATACGTCTACGAGCAACCCCATCGTGCACCACATATATCAAGTGCTTGCCCTCTCGCTGGATCACCCCTTCACCCGGGATCACGAGGGCCTTTTCATTCGCGCTTTTAACGAGAAATACATCCGCAAAGAAACCGGGTTTCAGATCCCCATGGCGGTTGTCAAAATATGCTTTTATCTCTACTGTACGGGTCGTAGGATCAACCTGCGGATTAATGAAATAGACCTTACCTGAGAACTCCCTGTCAGGATATGCTTTTACCCTGGCCTTGACCGGCTGCCCTTTTACCACCAGGGCCGTGTGTGTCTCCGGCAGGGTAAAGCGGAGCTTTAAAGGATTGATCTTCACCGCATTGAACATGGTCTCGCCTACATGGACATATTCTCCTTCGGAGATCATCTTTTCGGTGATAATACTATCCAGAGGGGAATATATCCGCGTATCTTCCATGTCTTTCCGGGCCGACCCTAAAGCGGACATCAGGCTGTCAGTCCGGGCCTTGGTCATGCTCACCCGGGACAGGATCTCGTCATAATCTTCTTCAGATATGACTTTCTTTTTCCAGAGTTCCTCACGGCGCTTACGGGTAGTCTCCAGGTACGCCAGGTCAGCTTCATTTTCCCGAATCTTGGCCTCGGCCTCAGCCACTGCCAGGCGCTGACGCTTATCGTCTAACTGTATTAAAAGCTGCCCTTTCTTTATGACGTAACCTTCATCCACGAAAATCTTCTTAACTTTGCCTGCGATCTCCGGGGATATGGTTACTTCGTCGTCAGGCAGAAAAGAACCCATCGCCCGGATCCTGTGCTCCACCCTCTGGATGATTGGCCGGACCGTTTCTACAAGGACCGCCGGGGCAGATTCAGTCGCATTTGCGGCATTATCCCTATTAGATTGTGCATCTTCCCCGTTGTCACAGCTATATGAGAAGAACAAGACTGACACGACAGTCGTTACCAATATCAGTTGTTTAAAGACCTCTTGTTTCATTATGCGCCTCCGAAAACATAGGACTCTCTCAACCTTCTCACCTAAAAGCCAAATTAATCGTTCGTTCGCGGTAGGTAACAGTAGATTTCTCGATAAAGGGGCCGAACACTTGCTAATATCTATACTATATATTCGATATTTGTCAATTATATTTTCATTTCGGTATTTGTCATTTCTTGCCACACCCTAGTGCCGTGTCATGTTTCAAGTGTTTGATGTGAAAGAAAGTAGAACACCACCAATGACATTCCAGCGAAGGCGGGAATCCGTAGCTACCGCATAATCTCCTGGATTCCCGCCTTCGCTGGAATGACAAAATAGAGATGCGTCATTTCTCAATTGCCACACCCTAGGCTGTATTAGCGATGACAAAGAAATCTATTGATGCTAATATAGTGGATGAATCGTATCCTCAGTGGACGGATAGCGGTAAACGGTAAGGGTTTACGGAGAGGGAGGGTCTCAAGCATATGTTAGGAATATTGCTTGCAATTATCGTATTGCTCTATGTTCTAAGCCCTTATGACTTAATACCTGATTTTCTTGTGGGTTTCGGATGGCTGGATGATCTGGCAATCTTGGCTTTATTGTGGCGATACTTCTATATGTATAGAAAGAAGCGATACAGTGATGAATCTTTTGATCACAAGCGTCAGCCGTCTTACAATAAAGATGATGGTAGGCAGTCTTCCCAAAAGGAGGCTTCCGGTGCTAATAAGCATTACGAGGAAAGGAAGGCTGCAAATGATCCCTATACGGTACTTGGTATCGGAAGGGCTGCATCGCCTGATGAGATAAAGAAGGCTTACAGACGGTTGGTGAAACAGTATCATCCGGACAAGGTACTGCATTTAGGTGAGGAATTCAAAGAACTGGCGGAAAGACGTTTCAAAGAGATTCAAGAGGCCTATTCAAAGATAAAGCCGGAATAGTCCAACAATACAGGTGTCAGAATTGCAGCAAGGATCCCTGTCAAAGCTATGCCTATTAGGACCGTTACCACTGTGATAACCCATGGATTTACACCTCCGACCTGAGATAGCAAAACTGATATGTCAGAGGATCGATGCGAGGACTTTAGCTCCGCAATCTTCTTTTTTGCGTGCCTGTAATAAATATAGTTTCCCATCATAGCGAAAGGTATCATCGCAAGAAAACCCAACAACGGAATACATGAAACAACAAAAACAACCAGCGCCCAGAGATAGAGTTTCCTATACAATGGCCACCATATTCCCGTAAAGAATGCAGGCCAATGCCATGTGACGGCAAATTTGTCGATATCATCGGCCTGGAACTTCCGAAATTTTGAAAGATACTTGTCTGAGTTTCTTACCATAAAAGCAGCGAAATCCGTCTCCGTCACACTATCCTCTGAGGGCCTGTCAGTCTTTACAGGAGCGGAATGAGTCACGATCAGAGGTGGGTGTGGCTCGGAAGCAACTCCGGTTATTGATTGATCGACGTTTTCCGGTTCTATATAGAATTTAGTGCGACATCTATTGCACGTGGCAACCGCTTTTCTTTTCGGGATCTTGTCTCGTGGAACATTATAAGTGGTATTGCAGCTCGGGCATGTAATCTTCATCTCATTGTACCTCCTCGTGCGATGAACGGGCATTGCCGATACCCCATCATTATGGACCGACACCTGTTAACCGTTCACAGGGGCCAAGGCGTTTCTACTACCATACTACAGGTTTCAGTGTTCAGGTTTTAGCTCTTGTGTTTCTCGCTCCTGACACTGAAAAACCCTGCATGGAGAAATTCTCACCACTAAAAATGTAGTGGTACCTATTCTTTTACCTAGTGTCCATCTAGAGAGGATTAAAATCTGAGTCTGACGCAGAGATTACGGAAAATAGCCATTTATGGATGGGCACTACCTAAGTACCACGCATATTTTATGCCAAGTCGTAATACGCGAGCCAACTTTGGAACCCGATGGATGATCGATTTGTTGAATCGCAAACTGGTGAAAGTATAATGGGATCGGAATGGATCCCTTGCGGGGTGAGGTAATTAAGGGCTGGTAATGCATTTGTAGGTTGGGTGTATAAGGCAATGCCCCTAAAGGATGACTTCCTTTCCTTTTAGTTGTTTTATGGTCTCACCATCGTACCCTAGTTCCATAAGGATCTCCTCAGTGTGCTCTCCCAGACGGGGTGCCTGACGTCTGATTATCCCGGGTGTTGCTGAGAGTCGAATTGGGAACCCTGGAACCTTCAACCTGCCCATCTCTGACTCCATCTCTACTAATGTGCCGCGTGCCTTAACGTGGGGATCTTCTACAACTTCACTTATAGTGTTGACAGGGGCATACGGTATGCCGTGCGGGTCAAGCTTTCTTATCATCTCTTCCCTGGTAAACTGTTTAACCCTTTCCTGGACAATCTGAACAAGAGCATCCCTGTTCTGTAGCCTGCTTGTTACATTATCAAACCTGGGATTATCTAACAATTCATCCAACCCGACTTCCTTGCAGAAATCATTGAATGCTTTATCGTCCGAAACACCTATGAAAAGAGGTTTGTCCTTGGTGTCGAAGACTTGATAAGGTGTTGCAAATTCATGGCCGGAAGCGAGTCTGCGCGGATTATTGCCCGTCATGGCATAGTATGCGAACCAGAAATCCATCCACGAGATACCCGTGTCAAAAAGCGAGACGTCGATAAACTGTCCTTCGCCTGTCTTATCCCGCGCTCGGAGGGCCATCAGCATCCCGATCACGGCAAACATTCCAGTGCCGTAGTCGATAGGGGACGCTCCTATTCTTACATAGCCACCGTCCGGTTCGCCGGTGGCCGCCATAAGGCCGCATTCCGCTTGGCTGCAAACATCGTAACCGGCTCGCTGCTTGTATGGCCCATCTTGACCGTAGCCGGACAATGAACAGTAAATAATGCCGGGATTAGTGGCATTGACTGTCTCATAACCGAGACCCAGTTTACCTATGGTACCGGGCGTATAGGATTCCAAGAATATATCTGCGTCCTGGGCCAGTTTTAGGACAACATCTCTCCCTTCGCGGGTTTTCAGGTTAACGGCGACACTCCTCTTGTTACGATTGATTATGAGTGACCATGCACCCCCGAGAACGGGTCGAAAGGCATCACCCGTCAACGGCTCGACCTTTATCACGTCTGCGCCCATACTTCCCAGGAGCATCGTGCCGAAGGGGCCTGCGGCAGATTGAGAAAGATCGACAACCTTAATCTTTTCCATGGGTAACATAATTTCCACTCCTCAGATAACGGGTATCAGCCACATTTGGCAAGAACACGCTCACACATCAGGGTTGTTCAATCATGCTTTTACGATAATTTGTAGCTCATATAATTTCTGATCAATAGTAATACCATATCGATCTGTACTGTGATGTTTCTTCACCAATTGCTTCCAATTTCTTGAGATAGTCATAAATCGAAGTGTCTGTGTACATATATGTGTCAACTAAGGAGAGCTTCTTTTCCCATGGGTGAAACTCATAGAGTCTTCGTCCATCGGGCAATATGGAGATCACGTCGTGGTGTTGGGAAGCCTTTAGATAGTTTTTCCCAAGTCCCGGAACGTTGAAGACTATCTCATCCGTACGGACTGTTCCGGGCATGAGCCGGGCTTCTTCTTTCTGTTCCTGAAGAAGCCTGGCGATTGGCACCCGGAAATCATCCGTCTCTTCCTTTCCCTTTGTATTGAAAGTATAGTAAGGTGTGATACCTGCAAGCCGCAGCTTGTGGCGCAAGGCGGCAGTTTCAAATTTTCGGGAGTTATAAAAGGTGTAAACGAGCTGATTATATACTTCGATGCCGTAGCGGCGAAATTTCTGAACAGCACCCATAGACTGGGGCGTTATTTCATAGGCATGCTCAAAATGGGTGATGATGACGAGTTCTCTTTTCCCGGGACTATGGAATCGATTAATCCGCCTCACTAATGAATCCGTTATTCTCTGGGGAAGGGTTACCGGTGTGCGTGTCCCGATCCTGATCCTTTCAATGTGTTTTATGCGCGAAAGCTTCGATAACAGCCTTTCGAGTTTATCATTAGACAGAAGCATGGGATCTCCGCCCGTGATAAGCACTTCATTAATCTCCGGGGTGTTTGCTATCCACTGCACTGCATTTTCAAGCTTTTCTTTTGGCAGTATGGCATAGGACGAATGGACATCTTCTATTTCCCAGTTTCTCTGGCAGTATACACAGATCTGGGGACAGGTCATAATCGGCTTGAGAATCACGATCATGGGGTACCGCCGGGTGATGCCTTCGATGGGCGATGTGTCCCGCTCAAGCATGAAGTCCATTGATGAGGCTGAACAGCCTCTCTGGCTTTTCACTCGTTCAACATAATGCAAGGATGGAATGACCTGTGAGCGTACCCCGGTGTCCCTGTTTCCGCGCGGATTATAATCGATCAGAGACAGGTAATAAGGAGTGATTCCAAAGGGAATTTTGTATTCTCGTGCACGTTTAACAGCCTCATATTCATCATCCGTCAACTTGACGAGATCACTGAGAGTGTCCGCATCTCTTATAGCGTGGCGCGTGTGCCATTGCCACTTTTCCCACTCGAGTTCAGTTGCACGGAAATATCGCAATATCCTCGATTTATTAAAACTTCGCCTGCGAATAGCATCATTATCCAAGCCCCACGGATACCTGTCGATAAAGTCTCGCGCGGTCCTGGCCATTCCCGACAGGTCATCAGACCTTAACCTTGCTGCCTCCCTTCCCTCCTGCCCGAGAAAAGCAGGAATTTCATCTGAGTAGACACCCGTTTTACCCACAACACCCCTGAGCAGGTGCTCAATTTCCGCCAGGAATCCCTGGCCTATCCCCTGCGTGTCTTCCAAACTGTCTTTGTTCAAAAGATCATCAATGTGCTGAAGCAGGCTGTACCCTGCAAGTCTCTCACTTCTCGTAGACAGAATATTCTTAAACACACCGATGGCATCACGGGTCAATACCCACTCAAGGGGTGGGATCGATGGGTTATCCTCAAAGGTGGCGATCAGCATAGCTGTAAGAAACTTCCTGATTTTCTCTCTCTTGATTTCAACGGGATCCGACAAAAGTAAAATTTCCTTTAATGCCGGGGTGTGGTCTAGTATGTCCAGCAGTCTTTCCCGGACTTCTTTTCTTTCCATATTCCTCCTTTATTTAATGTGT
>JAUXHQ010000097.1 GCA_030621455.1 Deltaproteobacteria bacterium | reverse complement strand
GGGCAGTCTCTTATGGTATACCCTTTCTCTTGCATCTGCCGCATGACCCTTACAACACTCTCCAGTGTATCAAGCCCCGCTCCCCCGGCAACGGATGCTTCAACCCCGGCGCAAGGGTTTTTGTGCAAAAGAAATGTTACCCTTCGTTTTTCAGCAGGGATCCTGCCTAGCTTCAGCCACGCACAGACCCTGTCCAGCAAAAAACCGACTCTTTCATGGATTGGTCTTCTTGGGCCATACGGATCATGGCTATTTTCATCTCTCGCGCTGATAACGGTAGGTTCGATAGTCCCGTTAAACTCCGGCTGGGCTATCCAATAGATCTGAGTGGATGGGTGTAACCCCTGCGGGTCTTTTTTCCATTCTTCTTCTATTCTCGCACTCGAATGTACGGCTTGAATGATAGGTATATCGAGCTCTTCCAAGATAGTCGATCCGCTCTTGTCCCCGACAGGTCTCTGCAAGAGAAACGACGCTTCACAGTTGATAATCAGATCCACCCCTTTTAACAGTTTGAGGCCGGCCTCAGCATCCGGGCAGCCAGGGCCTCCGTATTCCTTTTTTTGGGCAAAAACCGTTACAGGAAATATCTTTCTCCGTTCCAATTCCCTGATAAGGAGATTGATTAGATCTGAGTCCTTCTTTATCAACAAACTACGAGGGAAGAATATTCCCACTTTATCTGAATTAAGATAGTTTAAAGCATCGGATCGGCTTTCATACCTCTTCCGATACTCGCTAAATTCCCTAAATATTCTTTCCCCTTCGCAATGATAGTATCCGATCCATGGTATATCCATGATGACCTCCTTTTTTAAGTTATAAGCGCCTTGTATAGTAAAGTGCCAAAAGTTGCCTCTATTGGGCTCAAAGCTTAAATTAAAATATTAAAAGAAAGGTCTGCTGGTTTCCTAACTTTGAGCTTTCACCTTTGAGCTTATAACCGGCCTGATGGGCAATATATATGGGTGGCTATTATCCGTATTTATTGATACTTCAACTCCATAGACGGACATTATATTTTCGGCCGTCATTACCAGAGAAGGCTCCCCTGAGCAATAGATCTTACCATCGTTTAACATCACTATCCTGTCAGAGAATCGAGATGCGAGATTGAGGTCGTGCATGGCCAAAATGGCGGCCATTCCCTTTTTCTTCACCATTTCTGAAATCATTTCCATGACCTCCATCTGATGTCTCAGGTCCAGGTTGCTCGTAGGTTCGTCCAAAAGCAGATAAACAGGGTCTTGAGCAAATGCCCTAGCCAATAGAACCTTCTGCTTTTGCCCTCCGCTCAAATGATCAAAATCCCTCAAAGCAATATCCTCAAGATCCATAGACGCGAGGAGTTCAGCCACTATTTCCAGATCTTTTTTGCATGGTTTCCATGACATATAGGGCCTTCTTCCCATCAAGACAGCATCAAACACAGTGATAGGGAACTTGGAAGGTGAATTCTGAGGCACATAACCTATGCATCTTGCAAGGGCCAATCTCTTCATTAGGGACGTGTCTTTGCCATCAATGAGGATGGTGCCCTTATCCGGTTTCACTATCCGGATAATACACTTCAAAAGGGTCGTCTTTCCTGCCCCATTAGGGCCCACGACACTCAAGACTTCCCCTTTATTCAGGTCTATACCCACATTTTTTAAGGCTCTTATGGTTTTATAGCCGAAACCGAGTTCCCGAATACTAAGCATTACCAGTATTCCCTTGTCTTTTTCATTAATAAATAGAAGAAAAATGGTACCCCGATAAAAGAGGTGACTATCCCTACAGGTATGACCTGAGGAGCCCACAGGGTCCTTCCCAGGGTGTCTGCCGTTAAAACAAGAACTGCCCCCACCAGTGCCGAAGCGGGAAGAAGAAACCGGTGATCACCCCCGACAACCATCCTTGTTATATGAGGGGAAACAAGGCCGATAAAGCCTATCACTCCTGTAAAACATATGGCACCTGCCGTGATCAAGGATGCAAGTACTACCCCAAGCATTCGAATCCTTGTAACGTTTACCCCCAATGCCTTTGCAGATTCATCACCGGCAGCAAGGAGATTGAGGTCCCATGACCACTTCCAAAGTATCGGGATTGGAACTAGTATCATGGCAGAGGCTATTCCTATCTCTTTCCATCCAACTTTGGACAGGCTTCCGAAAAACCAGAATACTATCTCATGAACCTCCTCCATGGTTCCCATATACTGAAGAAGCGAACTAAGCGAAGAGAATAGAAACATTATGGCGATGCCTGCAAGTACCATCGTCTCTACGGTGGAGCCCTTCAATCTGGCTATTCCTAGTATGAGCAAAGAGGAAACAAGGGCAAAAAAGAAGGCGTTGCCTGCAATGAGGTATTCGCTGTAAAGACCAGCGCCAAAGACTATTGCCATTACAGCCCCAAATCCGGCACTGGCTGCTATTCCAAGGGTATACGGTGATGCGAGAGGATTTCTAAGTATAGACTGAAATACTGTTCCGGCAAGGGCAAGCCCGCAACCCACTAGAACAGCCATGACTATGCGGGGGAACCTAAGCTTCCAGACTATCGCATGGGCCAGTCCCGCGTCGCGAAAAAGCGCAGCAAATGAATCCTTGAACCCCACAGACGATGGGCCCTGGGAAATGGCTATTAAGGCCACGCCAAAAACAGCCACTGTAAGAAGGATCATGAAAGTGACCTTCTTGCCGGTAAAGCTTTTGTACTGTTGACATATGTCTTCCATGTGTAAGTGCCTAAAGTGAGCTAAAGTTTGAAGTGCCTAAAGTTGCCATAATTCCTCAATGCCTAATGTTGATGAGTTTTCACATGAACTTTAGCTCACTTTAGCTCACTTATAACTTTAGGCACTTTCCTGGGATACACATATACACCCTGATACTTAATACGTTGAAATCTTTCCAGATACTCCTTGTGAAGATTGGCAGGGTCAATATCCTCGAAGAAATCGGGGTGAAACCATTTTGCAAGATAGGTTGCTCCTATTATGGCCCTCGGACCTGTCCAGATATCACCAGCCATCACGTAAACTTTGCCCCCTTGCACGGCCCGGATATTGTCCCATGCGGGCCTGGCAATGATATTGTCTCTGATGCTTTTTAGGGGCTGGAGATCAGTCATGGCATAGCAGCAACTTAGAGAGGTCGCTTTGATGATAATATGAGGGTTCTCCGCCAGAACCCACTCAGGGGTTATCTCCGGATAAGGTATTGAAAAACCGGAGGCGATATTGTGACCTCCTGCCAGGGCACACATCTCGTGACCACCGGAGCCCGGCCCTGTGGTATGGTACTTAGAATAACTCTCGATATAGACGAGAGGACGTCCGTCCGTATCTCTCATCCTTTCTTCCGTGAGGTTCAAATTTTTCCTGTACCAGGTTGTGAGCTGCCGGGCCTCCTCTTCTTTTCCCAGGATACGGCCCAGGGTCCTCACCTCTTTTAACAGGGTACGCATCTTGTAGAAATCGAGGCGTATCACTGTAATACCGAATGGGATTAGCTTCTTTTCCATATCCTGAGAAGGGTGCCGCGCATAGCCTATTACAATATCAGGGTTTAACTCTGCGATTAACTCATAACTAGGCTCCATCCAACTACCAACTCTCTGTCTATTCTTTAACATGGGCCAGAATCGAGGGTCCCTCGCAATGCCTGTATTAACCCCCAGCACAAGGTCTTCTGCCTTGAGGGCACGGATTACCTCCAGTGCATCGGAGGTTAAGACCACCAGTCTTCTGACCGGCAGGATTATCTCCACAGATCTCCCTGTAGCGTCCTCTATGCTGATAGTCTCCCGTCCGGTTGCCTGAGCGATTATCCCATATCCCGAAACAAGCAAACAAAAAAAGAGTATTGAAGCCCCTGCCTTGACAACATATTCTCTCATAGTATCTTTCCACTCACTCACAGTTGTATCTACCCTAGTACTTGACAGTCAATTCACAGAAAAAGGTCCGTCCGTCACCCTCGTAGTATTCCCAGTACTCTTCGTCGAAGATATTATCTATGGAAACGGACACCTCAGCCCACTTGCAGGGAGATACGGTTATCTTGCCATCTACATAGAAGGCCGGCTCATAAGTCTGGTAGACTCCTTCTTCTTTATCGTTATTATCTGAATCGTTGAATATTTTACTAAAATATCGACCGACAAGGCTCCCTTTGAACCACTTGTGCTCAGCCTCGACGCCGATATTGTATGTCGTTTTTGGAATCCCGGTGATCGTCTTATCTTCGGACTCGGGGTCATTGGAGTTATCTGTAATCTCGGCGTCGGTCCAGGTGTAATTTCCCCAAGCCGCAAGCCAGTCGGTGATCTGGTGGGATACCTCAAACTCCAGACCGTGGGTTCGCGCTTCGCCTGCGTTTGTGCGTGTCTTGGTCTTTGCATCATTATCGATCTTATAATAGACTAAATCGTCTATATCATTCCGGTATCCAGTGAGGGATAGTCTGGTCTTGTTATCAAAAAGGTATTGATCCATGCCCACCTCGTAAGTCCAGACGGTTTCAGGGTCCAGATCCGGGTTGCTTCGATATTCCCATCCCCAGGATGACCAGGTTCGGTAAAGTTCGTATAGGTTAGGGGGGCGAAATGCATGACCAACAGATGCCCTCAGAGTGGTATCTGTGGTAGCCTTCCATACCAGGCCTGCCTTAGGGCTGAACTCGGACTCCTCATTGCTGCCATAGGAGGTCATTGAACCAGGTTCACCGGAAGACCCGTCGTAAACCTTCCACTCGTCATAACGAGTGCCGAAGTAGAGTGTAAGAGGTTCCCCAATATTCCATTCATCCTGCACAAAGACGGCCCAGATCCTGTCTTTCCCACCTGAGTAAAATGTACCGGCGCTTTTTCCTGAATATCTTCGATAATACGGGATATCGTAATCATCGGTGTCCGAATCGTCTCTGCGATAGGAAACACCAACAGTGAGAAGATGGGACCGTCCGAGAGGTACATCAGTCCGAACCTCCGAAAACCATGCCTCTGTCTCGGTTTTCTTGAGGCTGCCAGGAGAGTCATCATAGGTCAGCAAAGAACCACCGGACTCAAGGGTATAACGGTCATCTGTTTTTACCGTTCCCACTTGAGCATCGAGCTGAACCGGTCCGAACGAGTCTCTAAAAGCAAGTGTGTACAGATCAGTCTCATTCTTTCCGATTCCTGTATAACTTATGAAATCATTTGGTCTAAACCTGGCTCTTTGATCCGTCCCGGCAATTGCATATGTAGTACTATCGCCAAAGGTTCCCATATAAGTGGTCGGAGGCCCATAATCGTATTCATGGCGTCCTGACATCGCTGTAAAGGCAAGGTTCCCAGTATCGGAAAAATCCAAACTTGCCTTAATGTCAAAACTGCTTTTTTCTGCATCGTTTTTACCTTTATCGCCTACTACCCACTTTGTTGGGTTCCGGTATTTATCATTCATCGGATAGCCCCCAGAGACCGTTCCTTGCTCGTCCGAGATCGTCCTGACCACGGGCGTAGTCTTGTACCCGTCAGTTGATTCTTCCTCGTATCCTACGCGCAAACTGAACTTATCCCAGAAGCGGTTACCGGCGCTGAGACGATAGCGCCGTGTATCATGAGTGCCGTAACCCCCGGTGGCTCTGAGTTCGAGCTTTTGAGGCGTCTTTGTAATGATGTTGATGACACCACCCATGGCATTACCGCCATAGAGGGCCGATGCCGCCCCACGGATTACCTCTATCCGTTCTACATTTCCTACAGGAAGCATCCCCCAGTCCAATCCGCCGGTGTAAGCATCGTTTAATGGCTGACCATCCAAGAGGACTAACGTGTACTGATCACCCTTGAAGCCCCTCAGCCTCACAGATGTTGTGGAATCCATTAATCCTTTATTCCTTTTTGCAAAAACACCCTTGAGTTCTGAAAGTGCCTCATCCAACGTCTTGATATTGCGTCGTTCAATCTCCTCCCCCGAGATAACTGTAACACTGCCTGGAGCATCCTCAACTCTCTTTTCCGTCTTGGTTGCCGTCACAACGATCGTTTCCAGCTTTATGGCTTTAGATTCTTCTTCCCCGGCCAATCCATTGACCGGCATAAGAAAAACGACCATGCTTATCAAAACAAAAGATGAAATGAACCTACGTACGTGCATGTGAAACTTCTCCTTTCTCCCTTTAACGCTGGGAAACCTTCTGGGAAGCTGTCCGATAATAGGCTTCGACTGCAATCGGCTGCAAATCCCAAGGGCCTGCGTCGGCAAGGCCAAAATGTCCTCCCCGTAGACTATTGCTACGCCTCCGGGCATTTTGGCCTTGTCTCCTTGTCCTTGGAATTTTCGCTCAATTTCGCTACGAACCCTATTCTCGGGCAGCCTCCTATGAGCTCATAATACTTTGACACCATGCCCATCTTCTGGTAGAAAGAAAAAAAGGGACCCGGTGTATTGACTTGCCGTGTTCCAGGGAGGGCAGAATTCCTTCTGGCGGGGGAGCTGCCTTCCCGTTCGACTATTTGTTTAAGACCACTGTGAGATTGGTGGATCAGTCAACCGGAGAATATCCTGCTCAATTCTCTTCCAATATGATTCGATGGTCCAAAAGGCGCATCTCTTTGATGTGAGCCTTTACCACCTTCTGCTCCCCAAAAAGGCTCTGTAAATAGACACCGTCCTTGTCAGGCCGAAGGATGTTGACCGCTTCCATGAGGAGTTCTTCCTTACCTTCTTCGGCAGAGCTGAGATACACATTTGCTTCACACATGACTCTTCCTCCTAATCTCTTGGGTTAAACCAACAAACAAAAAAAGGCCACGAAGCCCCACGCCTGATTTCAATCAGGTCCGCAGGCCTTCGTGGCCTCATTAGTATTTCTTGTATCCAACAATCCCGGCGCTGCTTATCCACGCTATCTCTCTGCCTCCTAAGCAGAGCATTTTATGGCTCTTCTGAACCACAGTTTCTTTCGCGCCAAGTTCATCCGATTATAACGTTTCCTAATCCAATGTCAAGGAGTTTCTTTGAGATCAGACATGGCATCCTCTTGCATGAACAGGCTCTTTTTAATTTCTGTTCCTAAGCCATCTGTAACAACATATGGGGTCGAAACATATAGGTCACCCATTAAAGGGCAA
>JAUXHQ010000053.1 GCA_030621455.1 Deltaproteobacteria bacterium | reverse complement strand
ACATACTGTATCAGTCTGGAAGTCAAGTATGGCTACCATGCTTTTCATATGAGCCTGCATCGCAAGGGCATACTTCGGTCTTTTCCGTATACACGAAAGACACACACCAAGCTCTTTTGAGACTGGCGGCGAAGGAGTGTTGCAGAGATGGCGCCGTCCCATTGTTGTCATTGAAACCTCCCGCAATTCAAACCGCTGAATTTAGACGATGTCTCAACATCACTTGAGTGTAACCTTTTTTCGTTCCCGCATTTCAGTTGCCGGCCGCTTGCTTCTTGTTGCCCGTTGTGAACTACACTTCCGCATCAAGCATTGGTTACAACTGCACCAGATTTTCATTGGAATACATGGGGTTACGACAGCCCCTTACGCACAACAAGCAACAAGAAGCAAGCAACCGGCAACAAATATGATCGTGGATTCTTAACATCAAACGAAAAAAGGTTACGCTCAAATCACTTTAATTTGCAACCTGTTAGGACTTTTTTTGGGAATCTTACCGCGTTCTTCCTGGCACTCGAGACCTCAGAAGCAGTCAATATCTCACCATTTCTGCCTAAGGTCATCAACCTATCTATAGGCTCAACATGTGTCAACCCAAGAATATGCCCACATTCATGTGCTGTGGTTCTGAAATCATTCACAGTCGTAATATCGGCAACCAAGATGGAATTTATTTCAGACAAAGAGAACCCATTAATACCGTTCAAGCTTCCGGAAAAAAAAGCATTTACATTGTTTGAATCAAAATTATCATGATTGCATAATTCAGAATGATCTCCTCTAAATATAGCTTTAGGTATAGTATTGACATTGATTTCTGTCATTACTGTTTTCGCAACTTCAAAAGAGATATCCGCTTGCTTCCAAATCCTATTGACTTCGTTAAAAACTTCAGTAATACTGCGGTCACTTCGAGTGGTTGTATATATCCCATAATTATCCTTTATCATATGAACTTTAACAGGGACAATAATTCTGTGAGACGAAAAATTATCTTCCCCGTTAACCATACCAACCATATCACTGATATAAAACCCAACAACTAAGACCAATAGCATCCCTGCCAAGAGCATCTCTCTCATCCTTTTCTAACTTGCTATTTTCGACCTGTGCAGTTACACAAATCCGGTATGTTGAAGTTTCTCTGATAATTCAGTCAACAGGGTTGCATTAAGCGGTGACCCTCCTCAACTGCTCAGTCGGCTATTTTGAAGACTTTCCTCTCTCATGTGCTTTCCCAATGAGTTCTGAAACGGTTATCCCATGTTTTCCGATGTATGTTTCTATCCCGGAGTAAAGCATCCGGAAAATATCGGGGTTTACGAACCAGGCAGTTCCAACACCAACAGCAGTCGCTCCTGCCATTATATATTCGAGGGCATCCGACCAATTGGAAATGCCGCCAATGCCGATTATAGGTATTTCCCTCCTGTTACACTCCGGGATCTTTCGAAAGCATTCATATACCATATAGAGGCCGACATTCTTAATGGCCGGCCCTGAAAGTCCTCCTGTTATGTTGCCAAGATAGGGTTCACATGTATCCACGTTTATGGCCAAGCCACGAAGCGTGTTGATCATGGAGAGGGCATCTGTTCCCCCTTCAATGGCCGCACGTGCAGGCAATGTGATATCCGTAACATTGGGAGTGAGCTTGGTAATCACTAAAAAGCGACCATCAACTCTCTCCTTAACACTTTCAACTATACGCCGGACCAATCCTGGGTCAGTGCCAAACGCAACGCCTCCCTGTTTCACGTTTGGGCAGGAAACGTTAATTTCAATCCCTGAGATTATTTCACTTGAATCGCTATTGCTCAGGTAAGCGGCAACCTCTCCAAATTCCTTAATAGTCGAACCCGATATATTGACTATAACCGGCAAATCAAAATTCCTCAGGCGTGGAAGTTCCTCTTGCACGAAATGTTTGACACCCTCATTTTGGAGACCGATAGAGTTGAGAAGGCCTGCACGTGTTTCTACAATCCTGAATTCCGGGTTCCCCTCTCTTGGTTCTAATGTAATGCTTTTTGTAACGAACGCTCCCAGAGACAAAATTGTTTCAGTGCTCTTTTGCAACCTCTCCATTTCGTTACTATGCCCTGAGGTGCCCGATGCGGTCATCAACGGACTTTTCAATGGCAAGTGCTTCATCCTGACCCGCAATGATTCCATATTTATTCCCAATCAATCTCTTTTGCGTCGAAAAGGGGACCTTCGGTGCACACCCGGGAGTATTGTCTCACACCATCTTTCCTGGTGCGACAGACACAAGAAAGACACACCCCGATCCCACCTGCCATTCTTTTTTCTAACAGAACCTTCATCGGCACATCAAATTTCGAAGTAATACGCCACAAAGCTCTCAACATGGGTTGAGGGCCGCATGTGACAGCCAATATCTTACTCATCTTCCCCAGGTCTTCAAGGTATGACGCATACTGCTCGGTGACAAGACCCTCATGATAGTTGACATCGGGTAATCTGCCGTATTTCCCTCCACTACCGTTTAAATTTTCGCACGAAACCCTTATGTCTTCCGGCCTTAACCCAATGCCGGAGAGTGTTTCTATGTACACGTAAGCATTTCCCTTGTCTTCCGCATAGGTTGGCGCGAACTGAGGTGAGTATAATAGGGTCTCCATTCGGTCAATGCCGATGAACGCTTTGAGTTTGAAGGAATAGAACTTCAACGCCTGGCCGAAGAACACAAGTGGAGCCATGCCCACGCCACCGCCGACAAGATGTACTTCCTCGATGCCATCCCCACGCCATTTTGATAGATCTTGAAACTGTCCCAGTGGCCCGAGCATTTGAATCCTGTCACCCTTTCTCACCTCTTTCAGTTCATTTGTGCCGACTCCATTTTTAAGCACCTTGTAAAATATCTCGAACTCGTCAGGTAAATGAGTATGGGATATGGTTGCCAGTGTCGGCGGGAGTGACATGTCCCTAAGGTAACCGGATTCAAAATATCTGTAAAAGGCACGGTGGATACTGAAGGGCCTTTTTAGGAATGATACAGGCTTCAAATCGAATGTATTGCCGTAGTCAAAGGATTTTCCTGAAAAAGACAAGGGAGGCTCTTCAAACAGAAGCCTCTTCTCAACCGGCAGTGTATCGAGCATCACAAATTGACCCGGAACCACGTATTTCAGTTCAGGGGCCTTGAATCTGATTTTGAAATATTCACAGTCATCCTTTTCACTGACCGGCTCATTCCTCATCACTTCTGTTCTGAAATGTTTAATCTTCCCTCGAAACCTATGATCACTCTTATTCCCCAAACATACTGTTCCGGGATGTCCAAAAGTATCCTCATGGAACTCAAGGGCTTTTTCCGTAATCTCTTCCATGCAAAGGAAAAATCCTCTTGGCCAGGAATCAGCCTTATCAACTTGCCGACACTTAGCCATCTCTTCGTGCGTTTGGAAAACCAGGAACCAGATTGTCCGGAACTTACTTTTGTCTTGCTCCAGGGCGCGATTGGACAACCGCTTGAAGAAGTCTTCTTTCTCCTTATCATAAAAGCAAAACAATAGCTTATGACCGTCGTCATTTTCCGCGACAAAATCCGCTCCTTCAGCGAGGCCATCGTGTTTGGGAAGATGCCTCTTTTCAGCGTACCCCGTAAGCTCGGAGTCATCAAATTGTCCGGTGTCCACCGAGCTAACCCTATACCCGTCTCTTGACAGTATCGGTTTGATAAGGGCCAGGCATAGTATTTTATAGTTTTTGCGACTTTGTTCTGCGTCCTGCATCTACTCTTCGATCTTGTTTCGTCCCAGTCTTGATTATCTCCTCTGGGCTTGGCCAAGCGTTAATGTAAGTCTATACACAAATAGCCCGTTTCTCCCAAAGCTTCAGGCCGCCATATTCGATCAGTCTGAGGGGTTGTTTATGTAATGCATACCCGGGCTTTTTGAGAAGTTCCAATAAGAACCGCTTCTTATGGAGAAAAAGTATAGGGAAGCCCACCCTGTGTGTCAAGCAAAACTTCTACACATGGCATTGTGAGGATTGATCACCAGAAATCTTTAAATAACCCTGGCATCCCAGGGGATGTGAGTCATTCGTAACGGTTCACAAGGATCAGATGCCTGGAAGGCTTTTACTGTCCCCTGACAACTGAGCACAGTGACCTTTTATGGTCGTTCTTTCCTGAGAGAACGGAAGATTTCGCGAAATGGTGTCGGCCTTGGCTCAATATTTGCGTATTCTTGCCCGGATAACCTTGCCGGCTAAGGCTATCAATTGGCAAGACAAGGGGAAGATGCCTAAGCCGCCGCCCGTTGGCGATCTCTTGTGGAGGAATACATGTTACCATCACTTTTTTTCGTAGAATCTTCTGCCAAGGCCCGGAGCCTTGTTGACATTTTAGGACGGAAAATTGACACACTGATAATCACGACCACCCCCCTGGAGGTTGTCCAATCTCCAAAAGGGGAGAAAGTAAAGCCCGACGGCCTCTTTCTTTTCAAACCAACCCGGGGGTGCGAAGAAACTGCAGCTAAGATACTATCTTCTCTTGACCGGGAGATTTTCCTGGCTTTCGACCACGATCAACGTGGTGAACACTGGTCATGGATGATCAGTGAGTTTATCAGGGCCAATACTGAAGGACGAAAAACGCCAAAACGCCTCCATCTTCACAGCTTAAGCGAAAAAGAGATCGAAAGGAGTCTGGGAAACCCGGTCGATAATCACAACGAAAGAGGGGTGGCGCTCCAGGTTAGGACCATCTTCGACCATTTGCTGGTTAAACATCTGAAGAGGTTGACAGGCAGTGCAAAAGGGCGTGGCGGGCTTTCTCTCGACTTTTCAACCCTCACCTTTCTCTTTTTCCTTGCTGAAAGAGAAGGTGAGATTAAAAGATTTTCCCCGGTAAACAAGAGAGATATAATAGCCCGGTTATCCGGTGGGGAAGGGGAATTCGAGGCAAGACTCAAGACCGCAGCCAATATTACACAAGACGGTCTCTTCAAGAGCAAAGATGAGATAAAGAAGGCTCTCACGCTTATGGCGGGGGGGAAATATGTGGTAAAATCAGTGTCAAGGGTTCCCAGGAAGATTGATCCTCCCCTCCCCTTCAACACCTTAAGCCTTGTGCAAGAGGCCTACCTGCAATTGAAGATGGACCCTGAGAAAACCTTGAAATCGGCCAGGGAACTCTTTCACGGGATGAAGACAGATGGCCTCAGTCGAGGGCTCATACCATTCTTCCTCACCAGCGAGACGGACTTGCCCGAAGACGCGGCTAATGTCCTCAGGGGATACGTATCAGAAAGTCAGGGGGAAGGTCCAGCCGGTCAACACGAAATAACCAGTGAAGGCCAAGGCCTCCCCATCATACCTCTTTTACCCCACATCACTCCGGATCAGGTTACCGCGGCCCTCTCCCGCGAAGCTGCCGATCTCTATGGAATAATCCGCAACCGGGCTTTGGCCGGCCAAATGAGAGAAGCCTCGGGGGAAGACTTTAAAGTGGTGGTCCAGGCGGGAGATGAATGTACCTTCTCCGTCAACAAATTCTCTGTAACGGAAAAAGGTCACCTTGCCGTATATCGAAGCATGGCGGAAAAGGAACTGACCGACGATTCACCGATAACCGGTCTGCAGGAAGGTCAAGTCCTGGACCATGTAAAATCCATTGTAAAATCTACCAGCGGCATTCCCCCCGAGTACTATTCCCTGGAAACAATCTTCTCCGATCTTGCCGACATGGGGGTCCACATGGACTTCATGATGGCAGCCATCCTGAAAGATATGCTCCTGAAAGGCTACCTGGAGATTGCACCCCAGGGAACGTTACATACAAAGGAAAATTGTGGAAGATTGGTAGAGATTATTGATCGCACCTTCCCAAATATGCCCGCATTAACCTGTCCGCCTTTTTCACCCAGACGGTTGACGAGGTTACCTCCGGGCGGAAGGGTCTCTTACATGCCTTAAGCCAGTTCGATCAGACACTGAATATACACGGACGCTCGGGAATGAAGCCCAAAGCTCCCGCACCTGAGGCACAGAAGCCGGACGCACCCAGGAAACATCAACAAGCCGCTGGTAAGACCGGAGGGCAACGCCTGGCAACACCTAGGGAGGACAGAGGGGAAAAAGGCAAACCTGTGCTGGTAGGGGAACAGAGGAGCGATGATAAGGTCGGCAAGGTCGTAGCCTTTGAATTCAGCTCGATGGACAAGCCTCGTCCCAAGAAAGAACCTACCCCTGATAAAAGCAAGGTTCACGGTAAAGTATTAACAAAACCGGATGTTTCGAAACCGGAAAGCATGGCAGAAATTACAGAATCTCATCTTGAGGCTCCGGCAGAGCATGGGGCTGTTTCTACTCCGGAAGACATTGATACTCAAAGAGAAAGAGAACCATCGACAAACGAAACCGCCTCGGAGGTTGAAGCCGTAGAAGAAGAGACTTTGCCACGGACCGAGAATGAGGCGGAAGTTGCCGAAAAGAAGTCCCCCTGAAGTTACTCAACCAGCCGAGGAAACAACCACCCCGGAAGAGCCTGCCGAGAGGGTCGAAGAAGAGGTGGTGTCAGCCAAGCCCCCTGAGACCGCTGAAGCCGTAAAGGAAATCAAGGCCGAGAAAGTCGAACCGGCAGTCAAAGAAGAGTTGACGCGGGAAAGGATCGAAGAGAAAGAAGAAGCTCATCCCCGCGAAGAACCGGACCGGACGACAGAAAAAGATAAAGTAGAAGAGAAGTACTGTCCCGATTGTGGACGGAAAATGGAAGAGAGGGAGGATATCCACGGAAAGTACCGGCAGTGTCTGGGGTTTCCGGAGTGCCGGCACACCGAATCGTTTGACAGGCACGCCATCAAGATGGTGTGTCCGGTCTGTCATACAGGTGAAGTGATCACCGAACGGACCCGGATCGGGAAGAGGTTTTACGTGTGCTCAAAGAAAGAATGTGAATTCATTACGTGGTATCTTCCCCATGCCATCACCTGTCCTGAATGCAACAACCCTTTTCTGGTAGAAAAGGAGGATGCCAAAGGACGGATAATCCTCCGGTGTCCCAGGGCAGGATGTCGGCACGAGCAATCCCCGTCAGGAGACCCAACCCCGGCCTCCTCCGTGTCAGGCCCTTCCAAAAAGGCTCGTAAGGTGAGAAAGGTCCGTGTCAAAGCAAAAGGAGGGAGAGGAAAACCCGTCAGGAAAGTTGTTCGCAAGGTTCGGGCAAGGGCGAAGTGAGCCTCGTGGCCCTTTATCCATAGTAATCGCGGTACCACTCGATAAATCTTCTTATTCCTTTGTGCAAAGGCGTACTGGGTTTGAAGCCGACAGCCGTTTCAAGATCATCAATATCAGCATACGTAGCAGGGACATCCCCTGGCTGCAAAGGCAAGAACTCCTTCCTCGCCTTCTTGCCCGTGGCCTTCTCAACGCATTTAATGAAATCCATCAATTCTACAGGGTTATTATTGCCGATATTATAAATCCGATACGGTGCATACGATGTTCCCGGATCGGGCTTAGCCCCGTCCCAATCGGGGTTCGGGTCCGGCAGCTTTCCCATTATCCGCACAACACCCTCAACTATGTCATCTATGTAAGTGAAATCTCGTCGCATCTTACCATTATTGAAGACCTTGATGGTCTCATCATTTAGGATCGCCTTTGTGAACAAGAATAGAGCCATATCGGGTCTGCCCCATGGGCCGTAGACTGTAAAAAAACGTAATCCCGTGCTTGGAAGACCGTAAAGATGCGCATATGTATGTGCCATAAGCTCATTTGCTTTCTTCGATGCTGCGTAGAGGGACACAGGATGGTCCACATTGTGATGCACGGAAAACGGCATGCTCGTATTTGCTCCGTACACGGAACTCGAGGATGCAAAGACAAGGTGCTTGACTTCCGTATGTCTGCACCCCTCAAGCACGTTAACGAAACCGGATAGGTTTGCATCCACGTATGAGTAAGGATTGATTAAGGAATACCTTACCCCTGCCTGAGCGGCAAGATTTACGACGATATCGAAACCGTTATCCGAAAAGAGTCCTTTCATACGATCTCTGTCTGCAATATCCATCTTTATGAATTCAAAAGGCGGGTACTTATCCAGTATCTTCAGACGGCTATGTTTCAGGTTTATATCGTAATAGTCACTTATGTTGTCTACCCCCACAACGGTCCTGATTCCATCATCGAGCAGGCGTTTAGCCAGACTGAACCCTATAAAACCCGCAACACCTGTTACAAGTATCTTTGCCTCTCTATCCAACATCAGATTCGATCTCTTACTTGTTTTTTGATCCTCTGTATATGTCCTCGTCCCAATCCCTTTACCTCACACCCCAATTCAAATAACCTCTCTATCTTCTGATCGTCAAGGATCCCAAAGCAGTCGATAACAGCCAGAGGTTTGCCGACCATTTCCACTATCCTGTCGGGATCCAATTCCAAATATGTCTTGTGCCGAACAGAAAGAATCATAGCATCGGAATCGTTGAGCGCATCCTCCAGTCTTTGGGTGATCCTCAATTCCTTTAAATGATCTTGATTCCTGAAGAAACGGGACCAACTGCTTCCAACAGAGGGGTACACATCCTGCTTTTCAAATTCCCACCAGTGTTTCACGTAAGGATCATGCACTTTGACCTCCGCTCCCATCTCAGCAAGTTTTCTCACTATCAATTCCGAACCACTGTATCTGGTGTCCGCAACATCTTCTCTGTAGGATGCGCCGAGCAAGGTTATTTGAGACGCCGCAACTATCCTTCCCATATTGCGGAGTGCATCTCTGACCATCTGGGCTGCGTACAGTCCTCTTGTGTCGTTAATGTTTATGGCTTCCGGGGTAATCTTAAATATGTCATCCTCAAAGCCCATTAGATGCTTGTAGGCCCACATACCCAATCCACCATCCTTGGGAAGACAGTAACCTCCAATACCCGGCCCCGGAAAGATTATGTTGTTGTGGGTAGGCC
>JAUXHQ010000023.1 GCA_030621455.1 Deltaproteobacteria bacterium | reverse complement strand
TACCCTCGTTATCGCAGAAGTCAACGTCGTCTTACCATGATCAACATGACCAATCGTCCCTATATTAACATGCGGCTTAGTCCTCTCAAACTTCTTCTTAGACATGCCTGTTACCTCCTCCTCAGGTACTTCACGCTTTCATACTGACTTCAAAATATCCTCAACAATAGAGGAAGGTACCGGTTCGTAGTGAGAAAACCGCATACTGTATGTGGCTCTACCTTGCGTAGCAGATCGTAAATCAGTGGAATAACCGAACATCTCTGCCAAGGGTACCGAACTATCCAAAACCTTTCCACCTGTCCTGACATCCATATCCAGAATCTTGCCCCTTCTGGAGGTAAGGTTGCCAATGACATCTCCGACAAATTCTTCCGGAGACACTACCTCAACCTCCATAACGGGTTCCAATAAAATCGGTTTCGCTTTGGTTGCTCCTTTCCTAAAACCTATAGACCCAGCCATCTTAAATGCCAATTCCGATGAATCAACCTCGTGGTAAGAACCATCATATAGTGTGACCTTGACATCTACCACTTGACAACCAGCCGATACGCCCCTCTCCATAGCCTCAACGACACCCTTCTCTACTGCAGATATGTATTCCTTGGGGATCTTTCCCCCGACAATCCCGTTAACAAACTTGAAACCGCCCCCACGTTCTTGAGGTTCCAATTTAAGACGAACATGCCCGTACTGTCCACGTCCTCCGGACTGACGGATGAATCTGCCCTCTGCTTCAACGGACTCGGTTATCGTCTCTTTGAACGCCACTTGAGGTTTGCCGACATTTGCGGCTACGTTAAATTCCCTACGCAGTCTATCCACAATTATCTCTAGGTGCAACTCGCCCATTCCGGAAATAATGGTCTGGTTTGTCTCGTCATCTATGCGAATCCTGAAAGATGGATCCTCCTCAGCCAATTTATTGAGCGAAGCCGACATTTTATCTTGATCGGCCTGAGTCCTTGGCTCAATTGCAATAGAAATCACGGGCTCAGGAAATTCCATCGATTCCAAGATAACCGGATGATTCTTATCACAAAGGGTATCACCTGTTCCGGTATTCTTTAGCCCAACAGCTACAGCTATATCCCCGGCATACATCCCTTTGGTCTCTTCCCTTTTGTTGGCATGTATCTTTAAAAGCCTGCCAATCCTCTCCTTCTTAGCCTTGTTAGGGTTATAAACGTACTCTCCACTCTTAAGGGATCCTGAATAAACCCTAAGGAAATACTGTCGACCTACGAACGGATCATTCATAATCTTGAAAGCCAGAGCTGAGAAGGGGGCATCATCGTCAGCATACCTGGTCACTTCCCCATAATCAGCATCGGTACTGTATCCCTTAACCGGAGGAACATCTTCGGGGGAGGGGAGGTAATCAATAATCCCATCCAATAAGGGTTGTATACCTTTGTTTTTAAATGCCGCACCACAGAATACGGGAACCATTTCGTTAGCTATAGTGGCATTTCTAATGGATTTCTTGATCTCATTATCTTCGATAACATCCCCGGACAGGTACCTTTCCAGTAACACCTCGTCCCGTTCCACTGCAGTTTCAATGAGCTTGTTTCTATACTCCAGAGCAAGATCTGTCAAATCCTCAGGAACATCCTCCTCTTTGAATTGTGCGCCTAGGGTGCTTTCATCGTAAACCAAGGCCTTCATTTTGACAAGGTCAATAACACCTTTGAAATTAGCCTCTTTGCCTATCGGCAACTGAAGCACGATTGGATTGGCCTGTAATCTATCATCCATCATCTCGATCACTCGGAAGAAATCTGCCCCCACCCTATCCATCTTATTGATAAAGGCGATCCTTGGGATACCATAGTTGTTTGCCTGTCTCCAAACGGTCTCTGATTGTGGCTCAACTCCTCCGACCGAGCAGAACACAGTTACTGATCCGTCCAAAACGCGTAAAGACCTCTCAACCTCTATAGTAAAATCAACATGTCCCGGTGTATCGATTATGTTGATTCTGTTATTTTTCCACGAACAGGTCGTGGCCGCAGAGGTTATGGTAATACCCCTCTCTTGTTCCTGTTCCATCCAATCCATAATGGCTGCCCCATCATGTACTTCGCCCATCTTATATGAAACACCCGTATAATACAATATTCTCTCGGTAGTTGTCGTCTTTCCCGCATCTATGTGGGCCATGATCCCTATATTTCTCATCTTTTCTATTGGAACCGATCTCGCCAACTTCCTGCCAACCTCGAAAATAAAAAAAGGGGTTCAAACCATGACTCAATATATAGACTAAACAGACTGAAAACAATCAGGACTCCTTATCCAGCTTAAGAATCATTCCAATTGTTGAGTCAACGCTTTCTTTCTACCATCGGTAATGGGCAAAAGCTTTATTAGCTTCAGCCATCTTGTGAACATCTTCCTTCTTTTTAACGGACGCGCCACGATTCTTTTCGGCATCCATTAATTCAGCGGCCAGCCTTTCCACCATCGTCTTTTCTTGTCTCTTCCTGGCAAAACCGATTAACCACCTTATGGCCAGTGCCATCCTCCGTCCTGACCTCACCTCCACAGGCACCTGGTATGTTGATCCACCAATTCGACGGGATTTAACCTCAATAAACGGCTTAACATTATCCAACGCCTTTTGAAAAATTTTAATAGGATCGGACTTGGTCCTCTCTCTAATTATGTCAAAGGCACCGTAAGTAATGCACTCAGCAACGCTCTTTTTACCTTTTCGCATTATCACGTTCATGAACTTCGTCACCAGTACATCCTTATACTTAGGGTCCGGCAAAATGTCTCTTTTTGGTACTTCCCTTCTCCTAGGCATCTATCCACCTCATCATAAGTTTGGGACATATAGAAATTAATTTCAAGAAATATAATATTTTTTGAGGCATTTTATCATCTCGTCTTCTTGGTCCCGTATTTGGAACGGCTTCTCTTCCGTCCTTCAACGCCTCCTGCATCGAGGGTTCCCCTGATAATGTGGTACCTTACCCCGGGTAAGTCCTTAATCCTCCCACCCCTGAGTAGAACCACAGAATGTTCCTGGAGGTTGTGACCGACTCCGGGAATGTAAGAGGTCACCTCCATACCATTGGTCAATCTAACCCTTGCCACTTTTCTCAATGCTGAATTCGGTTTCTTGGGCGTTGAAGTATAGACTCTCGTACAAATGCCTCTCTTCTGCGGCGCCCCCCCCAAAGCAGGAGCGTCCGTTTTCTTCTTAAGCTTCTTGCGACCTTTTCTAACAAGCTGGTTTATAGTAGGCACGTTACCTCCCTTAAGATGTTCATATATCTAATGTCACTTGGTTATCGGTATGAATCCTAGACGGCAGACTCATTTTTGTGACCTCACCAGATTCCTCTTTTTTTGGTCTTGTGAAATTTAATAATCTGAACATCTATAGTGTCCGACACACAAAGTCATACATATTCGCAGCTATCACCTTATTTGTCAAGCTTTTTATTGATCAACCATCCATTTTTTCTTCTTCTACCATAGGAACCGCTTCCTCAAGGTCTTCAACATCTATATCCACGTCCCTGTATCCCCGGAAACCTGTTCCAGCGGGGATCAGCCTGCCCATAATCACATTCTCTTTTAGTCCCTTCAAGTCATCATATTTGCCTTCGATACTGGCTTGAGTCAACACCCTGGTAGTTTCCTGGAAAGAGGCCGCAGAAATAAAACTGTCAGTGCTCAACGAAGCCTTGGTGATCCCGAGAAGCAGGGGCTCGGCAACCGCGAGATTGCCACCTCCCGCCCTCACCTTTTCGTTCTCCTTTTCAAATATAACCCTCTCCACCTGTTCCCCAACTAGAAAATCTGTATCACCAACCTCTTTTATGCTGACTCTCCTTAGCATCTGCCTTACAATTATTTCAATATGTTTATCATTTATCTTAACACCTTGAAGACGGTATACCTCTTGAACCTCATCAACAAGATATCTTGCCAACTCCTTATCTCCCATGATATGCAGGATATCGTGTGGGTTCGCCGGACCATCCATGAGAGGTTCTCCTGCCCTCACCATATCCCCTTCATGAACACTTATATGTTTCCCTTTAGCGATCAGGTATTCCTTTGCTTCACCAATTTCCGGCGTAATCATAACATCTCTCTTGCCCTTAATATCCTTGCCAAAGGAAACTATACCGTCGATCTCACTTATTACCGCGCACTCTTTCGGCTTCCTCGCTTCAAACAGCTCGGCAACCCTGGGCAATCCTCCCGTAATATCCTTTGTTTTTGTCGTCTCTCTGGGTATTTTGACAATGACATCTCCGGCACTAATAATGTCACCCTCATTTACAACAATATTTGCCTTTACCGGCAGTAGGTATCTCGCAAAAGCCTTTGTTCCGGGCAACTTTGCTGTGCGTCCCTTTTCATCCTTTATAGATACCCTGGGACGTGTATCAGGACTCTTCGATTCTATGATTACTTTTCTGGAAAGGCCTGTAACCTCATCTACCTGCTCTTGCATCGTCATACCTTCCAGAATATCCCCAAATTTCACCTTCCCCGAAACTTCGGTGATAATTGGGTTCGTATACGGGTCCCATTCTGCAAGAAGCTGTCCGGGTTTTGTGTTCTCTTCTTCTTCAACCTTCAGCTTGGCGCCATAAATAAGTGGGTATCGTTCTCTTTCTCTCCCGTTTTCATCGAGTATGCTGATCATACCGTTACGATTCATGACCACCAATCTACCCTCTTTATTCCTGACGCTATTCAAATTTACGAAATTTACCTTCCCCCCTTTTCTTGACTCGAGAGTGCTCTGCTCGACACGTCTACTGGCCGTTCCACCAATGTGGAAGGTCCTCATAGTCAATTGCGTCCCCGGTTCCCCTATGGATTGGGCGGCTATAACGCCAACGGCTTCACCGAGGTTGACCTTTCTACCCCGCGATAGGTCCCTGCCATAACACTCCGCACAGATTCCTCTCTTTGCCCGACAGGTCAAGACAGAACGAATCTTTACCCTATCAATACCCACTTCATCGATACTCTTAACCAGATCTTCATCAAGCTCCTGATTGGCTTTTGCCACCACTTCACCGGTAAAGGGGTCTTTTATATCATCCAAAGCAACTCTTCCCAATATTCGGTCGCCTAATCGCTCAATAATCTCGCCACCTTCTACTAACGATGAGACGTATATCCCATCTAGGGTCCCACAGTCAAGTTCGGTTATAATAGCATCCTGGGCAACATCCACTAACCTGCGGGTCAGATACCCTGAGTTAGCCGTCTTTAAAGCGGTATCCGCCAGTCCCTTCCGGGCCCCGTGAGTGGAGATGAAATACTGGAGAACAGTCAATCCTTCCCTGAAGTTTGCTGTAATCGGCGTTTCAATTATTTCTCCTGATGGTTTTGCCATCAACCCTCTCATACCTGCCAACTGACGGATCTGCTGCGCACTTCCCCTGGCTCCGGAATCAGCCATCATAAATATAGGGTTAAAACTAGGCACATCTCTCTCTTTTCCATCAGAATCGACCACAATGTCAGTACCAAGCTCATGTAACATCTCACCTGCAACGTTCTCAGTGGTCTGTGCCCAGATGTCGATTACCTTATTGTACCTCTCGCCATCTGTTATCAGGCCTTCGGTATACTGGGTTTCGATCCCCTTGATCTCGGCGTTGGACCTTTCCAGGAGTTTTTCTTTACTGGAAGGAATGAGCATATCGCTGATTGAAATAGAGAGTCCTGCCTTTGTGGCAAACTCATAACCTAAGCTCTTCAACTTGTCCGACAGGATAACCGTCTTCTTGTCGCCACAGAGTCTATAAGAGAGGTCTACTAAGGCACTGAGTTCCTTTTTTGTCATCACCTTATTAATTGCACTGAAAGGAATCTCATCGGGGATTATTTCCTTTAGAAGAATTCTCCCTACTGTTGTGTTAGTTAGTACCCCATCCATCCTTACCACAATCCCGGCAAGGAGATCCGCTTCCATACAATCATAGGCCACTCTTACTTCGTAAGGATTAGAGAATACTTTATTTGAACCTTTGACGGACTCCTTTTCTCGGGTCATATAGTAGATGCCCAAGACTATGTCCTGTGTAGGAACGATAATCGGTTTGCCATTGGACGGGGACAGGACATTGTTTGTAGACATCATCAAGACCCTTGATTCAATCTGTGCCTCCACTGAAAGAGGAACATGAACAGCCATCTGATCCCCATCAAAATCAGCATTAAAAGCCGCACATACCAAAGGGTGTAATTGAATCGCTTTGCCTTCAACCAGAATCGGCTCAAACGCTTGGATCCCCAGTCGATGCAATGTTGGCGCTCTGTTTAGAAGAATCGGATACTCTTTAACTACCTCTTCTAAACTATCCCACACCTCCGGGGTTTCTTTTTCCACCATCTTCTTTGCACTCTTGACAGTAGTCACATATCCCTTTTCGTCTAATTTATGATAAACAAACGGCTTAAAAAGCTCCAAGGCCATCTTTTTGGGAAGTCCACATTGGTGCAACCTCAGTTGGGGACCGATAACAATAACCGAGCGTCCAGAGTAATCAACCCTTTTACCCAAGAGATTCTGCCTAAACCTTCCCTGTTTCCCCTTGAGCATATCGCTCAAAGATTTCAGGGGCCTTTTGTTTCTCCCTGTAATGGCCCTTCCCCTTCTCCCGTTGTCGAAGAGAACGTCAACGGCCTCTTGAAGCATTCTCTTTTCATTGCTGATTATGATCTCAGGGGCATCCACTTCCAGAAGCCTTTTTAACCTGTTATTCCTGTTAATAACCCTGCGGTAGAGATCATTAAGGTCAGAAGTTGCAAATCGTCCACCGTCCAAAGGCACCAGTGGCCTCAAATCAGGCGGTAATATAGGAATAACCTCTAATATCATCCATTCCGGCTTATTACCAGACCTCTTGAAGGATTCTACCACTCTCAGCCTCTTAGAGAACTTTTTTCTCTTTGCCTCTGAGGTAGTCTCTTTCATTTCCGAGCGCAGCTCTTTGGATAGTCTGTTTATATCTGCCTTCTTTAGGAGCTCCCTGATAGCTTCAGCGCCCATACCCGCAGTAAAGCCGTCACCATGCTCCTCCTTCACTCTTCGGTATCCCTCTTCAGTCAACAAGTCGCCAACTTTCAGCGGTGCATCCTCCACATCTGTAACTACATAACATTCAAAATAGAGGACCCTCTCCACCTCTTTCAAAGACATATCTAACAAGGCACCAATCCTGCTTGGAAGACTCTTGAGAAACCAGATATGGGCAACCGGTGAGGCTAACTCTATATGACCCGACCTTTCCCTACGAACTTTCGACTGAATAACCTCAACCCCGCATTTCTCACAGACAACGCCTCGGTGTTTCAACCTTTTATATTTTCCGCAATTACATTCATAGTCCTTTACCGGTCCAAAAATCTTGGCACAGAATAATCCATCCCTTTCCGGCTTAAACGTTCTATAGTTGATTGTCTCCGGCTTCCTTACTTCCCCATGGGACCAACCTCTAATGGTCTCCGGTGAGGCCAGTGAAATCCTTAAAGAGTTAAAGTTCAAGAGGCTCTTGGGATTTTCAAGCATTCCAAAAGAGTCTTTCACTGTTTATCCTCCTGCGTTTCCCCGTTTGATTGATGACTTTTCAATTCCGGTTCCTCATCCTTATCGTTGTCAGACCCACTCTCATGTAAAACCAATTTCACATCTAAAGCGAGGCCCTGGAGTTCGTTGATCAAAACATTGAAGGATTCCGGCAATCCTGACTCCAGAATGTCACCCCCTTTGACTATGGTCTCATATGTTTTAGCCCTACCCCAGACATCATCAGATTTTACTGTAAGAAACTCCTGCAAACAATATGCGGCGCCGTAAGCTTCTAGTGCCCATACTTCCATTTCCCCTAGTCTTTGCCCTCCGAATTGGGCTTTACCTCCCAGTGGTTGCTGGGTAACCAGAGAGTAGGGTCCTATAGAGCGCGCATGAATCTTATCGTCCACCAAGTGATGAAGCTTCATCATATAGATTACCCCTACGGTTACCTTCTGATCAAAAGCTTCTCCTGTCCGTCCGTCATAGAGAATTGTCTTGCCGTCCACCGGTAAACCCGACAATGAAAGCGCCCTTTGTATGTCATCCTCCGTAGCGCCATCAAAAACCGGAGAGGCCATCTTTACACCGCCTTTAAGTTCCTTAGCCAATGTCACTATCTCTTCATCGGTAGCCTTGTCTAAGATTTTATCGATCTCCGAAGAGGAATATATCTCCTTGATCTTCGATCTCAGAGCATCGGCACTGTAATTCCTTTCAAGGTAATCACTTATACAATCACCAAGACCTTTGGCAGCCCAACCCAAATGAGTCTCCAGTATCTGCCCCACATTCATCCTCGAAGGAACCCCCAACGGATTCAGTACGATGTCCACAGGGGTTCCACCTTCCAAATAGGGCAAGTCTTCCTCCGGCAATATTCTAGAAAGGACCCCCTTGTTCCCATGCCTGCCTGCCATCTTGTCACCAACTGACAGCTTTCTCTTGACAGCCACATTGATCTTCACCATCTTGATTACACCAGGTGAAAGTTCATCGCCCCGTGTTACTCTGCCGATTTTCTGTCCAAAGAGCAACTTAACCAAATCGATCTGTTCATTAAGTGCCTCTAAAATTCCATCAATCTCAGATTCCACATCCTTGCCATCAACAACGGAGATGTCCTTCCATTTGTTAAGAGGAATTTTGGTGACATCTTCCTCTTTTATTACCTGCTTTTTCTCTAACAGGACAACCCCTTTTTTCTCGTTTATCAGTTTCGTAGCCGAGGTTCTTTCAATCAGAAGATTCTTGATCTTATCGGTAGCAGTTTGCTTAATGATTCCAATCTCATCATCCTGGTCTTTCAGCAGTCTCGAGACCTCAGAATCCTCATTAGACTTTGTCCTCTCATCTTTTTCCACCCCTCGTCTTGAGAACACCTTGGCGTCAATTACTATGCCTTGGACCCCTGGCGGCACCCTTAATGAAGTGTCTTGAACATCTCTGGCTTTTTCACCGAAGATCGCCCGGAGTAATTTCTCTTCGGGTGAAAGTTGGGTTTCCCCCTTTGGTGTAATCTTTCCCACCAAGATGTCCCCAGACTTAACCTCCGCCCCCATGCGTACGATCCCACTCTCATCGAGATCCTTCAAAGAGTCATCACCCAGATTAGGGATATCTCTTGTAATCTCTTCCTTCCCCAATTTTGTATCCCTGGCAGCTACATCAAACTCTTCTATGTGAATTGAAGTAAAACTATCATCCTTCAACACCTTCTCACTCATCAGGATTGAGTCTTCGAAATTGTATCCTCCCCATGGCATAAAAGCGACCAGGACATTACGTCCCAAGGCAAGCTCGCCCATGTCTGTTGCAGGACCATCGGCAATAATTTCGCCTTTTCTTATCCCATCTCCGGTCTTTACCAAGGGTTTCTGATTAATACATGTATTTTGATTGGATCGCTGGTATTTGACTAAATTGTAAATGTCAACACCCGTGTCCAGCCCTTTGGAGTTTTCTTCTTCAACCCTGACCACAATACGAGAGGAATCCACGTCCTCAACCACACCATTTCTCTTTGCTTTAACAGCTAAACCTGAATCTCTCGTAACGACTCTCTCGATCCCCGTTCCTACCAACGGAGCATCCGTGCGCATTAGAGGTACTGCCTGTCGTTGCATATTGGAACCCATAAGCGCCCGGTTAGCATCATCATGTTCCAAAAAGGGGATCAATGAAGCCGCCACACTAACCAGTTGATTTGGAGACACATCCATCAAATCGACTCCCTGTGGTGGAACCATAACAAACTCCCCGCCTTTTCGAGCAGAAATGAGCTCTCCGGTGAACCTTCCATCCTCGTTCACCGGAGCATTTGCTTGAGCGATAACATGATCCTCCTCATCTGTTGCCGACAGATATCTGACATTATCCGTCACAACCCCATCAATCACTTCCCTGTAAAGAGTTTCTATGAACCCATATTCATTTACTTTGCCAAAGGTGCTTAAAGAAACGATTAGACCAATATTAGGTCCCTCCGGGGTTTCAATAGGACATATCCTCCCGTAATGTGTAGGGTGGACATCCCTAACTTCAAACCCCGCTCGCTCTCTGGTCAGGCCACCCGGTCCCAATGCACTAAGACGCCGTTTATGAGTAATCTCTGACAGGGGATTCGTCTGATCCATGAACTGAGAGAGTTGACTGCCGCCAAAGAACTCTTTAACCACTGCCAAAACGGGCTTCGCGTTAATCAGATCATGGGGCATCAACGTTTCAATCTCTTGTATGCTCATTCTCTCCTTGATGGCCCTTTCCATTCGAACCAAACCAATACGGTATTGATTTTCAAGGAGTTCTCCCACTGATTTCACTCTTCTGTTTCCCAGGTTATCGATATCGTCTACGACCCCTTTTCCATTTCTCAATTCCACCATCACTCTGATGGCTTCGAGAATGTCTTCTCTTCTAAGAGTCCTGTTGTCAATCGGAATATTCACTCCCAACTTGTGATTCAATTTCAACCTGCCCACCTTGGACAGATCATAACGCTTCGTATTAAAGAAGAGATTATCGAAAAAGGATATAGCGGTCTCCATGTTAGGGGGATCGCTGGGGCGCAGCCTCCGGTAGATTTCAATAATTGCTTCGTCCCTACTCGACATCTTGTCAATCGTCAGCGTATTACGCAGGGACAGGTCCGTACCTGTCCTGTCTGTATAAAGCAAATCAAATTCCTTTATTCCTATCTCCCTTATCTCCTCAAATTTCTCAGGGGTAATCTCATCGTTACATTTTACGATAACCTCATCTGAATTGGAGTCAATTATGTCATGGGGGCTAATGCCTCCCAGTACATCTTCAACATCAATAGGAATATATTTAACCCCTGCATCCACCAGTTTGCGAACCGCGACATTGGTAATCTTTCTACCTTTCTTGACAATCACCTCACCTGTATCAGGATAAATGATATCCGTTGAAGCCTTGAATCCTGGCAACAAGTCCGGGTCCACACGTTTTAAAACATTCTCACCTTCAATTCTGATCCGTTCAGATTTATAATAGTATCTTAATAATTCCTCATCAGAATAGCCCAGAGCCCTCAGTAAAACAGTTGCCGGAATCTTTCGCCGTCTATCAATCCGAACATAAAGGATATCCTTGGGGTCAAATTCAAAGTCTATCCATGAACCCAACTGGGGGATAATCCTGGCAGAATAAAGCAACTTGCCACTGGCATGGGTTTTACCCTTATCGTGATCAAAAAATATCCCAGGAGATCGATGCAATTGACTGACCACTACCCTCTCAGTCCCATTTATGATAAAGGTTCCATCCTCTGTCATCAATGGGATCTCCCCAAAATAGACCTCCTGTTCTTTAACATCCCTAATATTTCGGGTCTCTGTCTCATCATCGACATCCCATACAACCAGCCGAACCGTAACCTTTATGGGGATAGCATATGTCATTCCCCTTTGCCGGCATTCATCCACCCCATATTTCGGTTCTCTCAAATCATAGCTCACAAAATCCATTGAGGAAGTCCCATTGAAATCTCTTATGGGAAACACGCTCTTAAATACCCCCTGAAGTCCGATATCTTCGCGGTTCTCAGGCAGGGTGTCCCTTTGTAAGAATCTATCATAGGATCTCTTTTGAACATATATAAGGTCAGGGATATCAGCAACACCTCGAATCCTTGCGAAATTTTTTCGTATTCTATGGTTATCCAATAATACCGAGTGACCCATATTCACTCCTCTTCGTAAGGTACTAAGAAACGGAATTTAAACTAGGATGGATTTTGGGGTTGGCACTCATCTGTCGATCATGCGGTCGAAAATCGAGAATATAGAAGATCGGAAATAGGGAATCGCTCTTTTATTCATATTCACGCCTCCCGATTTCCGAATCACAGATCCTTAGAACTCAATATACGGTACCCCAACCATTCACCTTAGTAACTAAACAAGGCAGAGATCGGCATCTTTCATATGAAATCAAAAGTAGTTTACACTTTTTTTTGAACTGCAGAATATTGAACAAGGAATATCGAATGTCTAGTTAGTGCCCATCCATAAATGGCTATTTTCCGCAACCTCTGCGCCTGTCTGTGCGTAGCACGCAGACAGGTCAGACTCAGATGTAAGGGCACATTGCAATGTGCCCTTACTTACCCAATGTGTTCCTGCGGTTAAAATCTTCGTCTT
>JAUXHQ010000124.1 GCA_030621455.1 Deltaproteobacteria bacterium | reverse complement strand
GGTCAAAGCAATCAAAAGGAACAGAAAACGCAATACACCGGACAAACTCATAAGAATCAACACCCGACAAGATCCTTCAGTATACAAAAGTTTAACTTGAAAACTCGTCTTTCTGGTTTAGTTGGGAAAGCCGCTAATGGATTGGGGTTAGACTACAGCGATTTCCTTCTCGAAGAGGGTCAGTTGTCTCGAGCCTTGGTCTATGGGAGGCGCTATGGGGTATTCTCCAGTAAAACATGCTGAACAAAACTCGTGCCCATTGTTCTTGATCGATGTCTTCAGCCCTTCAATACTCAAGTATGCCAGGGTATTCGAGGTCAGGAACTCGTTGATTTCCGAGACAGTGTAGGAAGAGGCAATGAGTTCGGTTTTGGTGGGGGTATCAATACCATAAAAGCACGGATAAGCGGTAGGTGGGGAACTTATTCGGACATGGATCTCTGCGGCTCCGGCGTTTCGGACCATATCGATTATCTTGCGAGAGGTTGTTCCCCTGACTATGGAATCATCAACGATTATCACCCGTTTCCCCTTAAAAAACCCCTTTACCGGGTTAAGCTTGAGTTTTACGCCAAAATGCCTTATGGATTGCCGAGGTTCTATAAATGTCCTCCCCACATAATGACTCCTAATGAGTCCAGCTTCAAAAGGTATTCCCGATTCCTCAGCATAACCGATAGCAGCAGGTATCCCCGAATCCGGAACAGGTACTACAATATCAGCATCAACAGGGTTTTCCCTTGCCAACTGTCTCCCCATCTCTTTTCTGGCGGTATAGACGTTTCGTCCGAATACGGTGCTATCAGGGCGTGAAAAGTAGATTAATTCAAATATACAGAACCTGTTCAAAGAAGGAAATAGTTTATAAGCAGTGAGTCCGTTGTCGTCAATGAGAACAACCTCTCCGGGTTCAATCTCACGGATATATTCAGCTTCTATCAAGTCGAGGGCGCACGTCTCCGAGGATACGACATAGGCGTCTTTAAGTCTCCCCAAAACCAGCGGTCGAAAGCCATACGGATCACGAACAGCGATCATCTCGTTCTCAGTAAGGAATAGCATGGAGTAGGCCCCTTTCACAGCCGAAACAGCATCGCCGATACGATCAAGCAGTGAGGACTCCCGAGAAGCTGCCAGAAGATGGATCACAATCTCTGTGTCCATGGTAGATTGAAAGATCGAACCATTTCCCTCAAGCCTGTCTCTCAGGAGTTTGGCATTGACGAAATTCCCGTTGTGCGCAACTGCAATACCCCCCCGAGAGTAACTTACAACGAACGGCTGTACATTTTTTAGTAAACTGGAGCCCGACGTCGAATAGCGGACGTGACCTATGGCGTTGCAACCGATCAATTTGTCCAATATATCCTGGTTAAATATATCCGAAACCATGCCCATCTGGCGGTGGGAACGGAGGATAGTCCCGTCTGACGACACAATCCCCGCACTTTCTTGCCCCCTGTGTTGGAGGGCATGTAATCCGAGATAGGTCAGGTTTGAGGCTTCGGGGTGTCCATAAACCCCAAAGACCCCGCATTCTTCTCTCAATTTATCCAACATTATCGTCCCCTGATCCGCGCCCGTCAAAGCCTCTCTTCAATGCCCGTTCTCCATGCCTGTTCAAGCCGGGTCACAGGACAATCAATGAGGTCATTAATTACCAACCTGTCTCCGCCCACTCTTCCAATAACACTCAATGGCGTATTGTTTCTCTCCGCTATCTTACGCAAATCACCCAACCTGTCTTCGTCCAATGAGACTATGATCCGCGACTGAGATTCACCGAAAAGAAGGCAGTCCCCTCTCATATTGTCACCGCTGATACTTACGTTCACGCCATGGCAGGATTTCGGTCCCGAGAAGCAGCACTCTGCCAGGGCCACGGCTATACCGCCTTCCGAACAATCATGGGCTGACATGATCAACCCATCCCGGATAGCCTCAAGACAGGTATCCTGGACGGATATCTCCAAATCCAATTCAACCCTCGGCGGGGGTCCCTCCTCCAGGCCATGTATAGCCGCAAGGTATTCAGTGCCTCCCAGTTCTCCGCAGTTTTTTCCCAGCAATACCACCTGATCGCCGTCCCTCTTAAACCACTGGGTCATATGGAGATCGATATCAGTTATAAGGCCGACCATTGCCACCGTAGGTGTGGGATGAACCCCCTCCCCCCGGGTTTCATTGTAAAAGCTGACATTTCCGCCCACCACCGGTGTGTTGAATCTTTTACACGCCTCACTCAGTCCCCTGGTGGATTGGTCAAACTGCCACATTATATCCGGCTTCTCCGGATTACCAAAGTTCAGGCAATCGGTTATTGCCAGAGGCTTAGCACCGGAACATACTAAATTCCTCGATGACTCGGCAACGGCTATCATCCCTCCCAGGTAAGGATCAAGGTAAGCGTAACGGCTATTACAATCAACCGTCAGCGCGATGCCCTTCTTCGTGCCTTTCACCCTTATAACAGCCGCATCAGAGCCGGGGAGGACAACGGTGTTGGTACGTACCATATGGTCATACTGTCTGTACACCCATTCCTGGCTGGCAATATTCGGGGACCCCAAGAGCTTGATCAAAACCTCTCCATGATTTCCCGCTTCGGGAATCTTGTCAATTGAAAATTTTTCTGTCTTTGAGAGGTATTGGGGCCTCTCTTTAGGTCTGATATAGACCGGAGATTCTTCAGCTAAAATTCTGGCCGGTATCTCTACGACCGTCACGCCATTGTCGATTACCCGAAGCATACCGTCATCTGTAACCTTGCCCACTATGGATACATCGAGGTCCCATTTCTCAAATATCTCCGTCACTTCTCTTTCGCGGCCCTTTTTCACGACAAGGAGCATCCGCTCTTGAGATTCCGATAACATCAATTCATACGGGGTCATCCCCTCTTCCCGTTTCGGAACCATGGAAAGATCCATCTCTATCCCTGTCCCTGCTCTGCTTGCCATCTCGCAAGATGAGCAGGTCAGACCCGCAGCGCCCATATCCTGGATCCCCACCACATGATCCGTGTCCATAACTTCAAGGCAGGCTTCCAGCAAGAGCTTCTCTGTGAAAGGGTCGCCAACCTGAACCGTGGGACGCCTCTCAGAAGACTTCTCATCAAACTCTTCTGAGGCCATGGTTGCTCCGTGGATACCATCTCTGCCCGTCTTAGAGCCAACATAAATAACAGGGTTCCCTGGCCCATATGCAACCCCTTTGAATATCTTTTCTTTCTTAATTAATCCCAGAGTGAAGACATTGACGAGTATGTTTCCATTGTAACACGCGTTGAAGTAGACTTCGCCTCCCACGGTAGGTACACCCATACAGTTGCCATAGCCCGCTATTCCTGCGACGACTCCGTTAAGCAGATACCTGGTCTTAGGGTGATCGAACGCACCAAAACGGAGAGAATTGAGGGAAGCGACAGGTCTGGCCCCCATGGTGAAAATATCCCGTAAAATCCCTCCTACACCTGTAGCTGCTCCTTGATAGGGTTCGATAAAGGACGGGTGATTATGGCTCTCCATCTTAAAGACAATGGCCAACCCATCTCCAATATCGACGATGCCTGCATTCTCGCCCGGACCTTGAATGATATGTTCCCCTTCGGTGGGTAGATCCTTCAGAAAGACCTTAGAGCTTTTGTAACTGCAATGCTCACTCCACATAACGGATAAAATACCTAATTCCGTATAGTTAGGGTCTCTTCCTAGAATCAGCTTTATCTTGTCATACTCTTCCTCAGTTAAACCGTGCTCTTTGACCAATTCTTTAGTGACTCTTGGCTCGTTACGCATTACTTGTTACCCGGTTATGCTGTTTTCATAGAATCTAATTTATAATAGTATGCTTATCTAGCTGTTTTAAAAGATCTTATTAGCGTATCCCAACCCCTGAATCGATAATAGACTCGAAGATGAGTCTCCCGTCTTCATTCCCCAGTATGCTCTCAGAACACCTCTCAGGATGTGGCATCATACCCAGGATGTTCCTTTCTCTGTTGCATATCCCGGCTATGTTCCGGAGGGCGCCATTGGGGTTGGCATCAGTGGTAACATCCCCGTTATGATCACAATACCGGAACAATATTTGATGATTCTCCTCCAGTTCCTGCAATGTTTTATCATCGACAAAATAGTTACCATCGAAATGGGCAATAGGCATCTTCAACACGTCCCCTACCCTTCCTCGATTAGTAAAGGGGGTGTCATCTTCTTCCAGCCGGAGGTAAAGATCCTTGCAGATGAATTTTAAAGATCTATTCCTCATCATAGCCCCGGGCAACAGATCTGTTTCTAAGAGAACTTGAAAACCATTACATATCCCGAGGATCAAACCCCCATCACAGGCAAACCTTCTTACCTCCTTCATTATGGGAGAGAATTTTCCGATAGCCCCGGGTCTCAAATAATCGCCATAGGAAAATCCACCAGGAAGAATGAGACAGTCATAGGATGCCAATCTACTCTCTTTGTGCCAAACGAACTCTGCATCTTGCTTGAACACATGTTTTACCACATGGTAGCAATCATGGTCACAATTCGACCCGGGAAATACTATTACGCCGAATTTCATAGGTGCTCCGGAAGGCTGTGAGGGTTTACTCTTCGGTAATCTCAAACCGATAATCTTCTATTACCGGATTGGCTAACAGCTTTTCACACATCTCTCTCACTATGGGCTCGGACTCGCCTGCCCCGCTGTAATCGAGTTTAACCTCCATATACTTCCCCAACCTCACGTCTCTTACCTTATCATAGCCCAGTGACTCCAGGGAATGTTGGACAGCCTTCCCTTGTGGGTCCAGCACACCCTTCTTTAACGTCACATATATCCTTGCCAGCAATTTTCAGTCTCCTCCGTCTCCTCAGCCAAAGACTCTCTCAAAAATTTCGTCTATATGTATCAGATACCGGTTCAGGTCAAAGCATTCTTCGACTTCATCTTGGGTCAGGATCTTCATTATGGCCTTGTCCTGTAAGACGAGCCCTAGAAAATCAACACCTTCCTCCCATACTCTCATGGCGTTTCTCTGGACTATTTGATAAGCATCCTCACGACTTACACCTTTTCGCGCCAAGGCCAAGAGCAGCCCCTGGGAAAATGTCAAACCGTTCATTCTATCCAGATTTTTCAGCATGTTTTCCGGATATACCTGTAATCCATCCATAATACCTGTGAACCTATTTAACATGAAATCAACTATTATGGTGCTGTCCGGTAATATTATCCTCTCTCCGGAGGAGTGGCTGATGTCTCTCTCATGCCATAGAGGCATGTTCTCCAGGGCAGCCAGAGAGTTTCCCCTCACTACCCTGGCGAGACCCGATAGGTTCTCGGAGAGAACAGGGTTCCGTTTGTGGGGCATAGCGGAAGACCCCTTCTGACCTCCGGAAAAAAACTCTTCCGCCTCAAAGACCTCTGTGCGTTGTAAGTGTCTGATCTCCGTTGCAAACTTATCTATCGAACTGGCTATTATGGCCAATGTGGTAAGGTATTCCGCGTGTCTATCTCTCTGGATAATCTGGCTTGAAACAGGCGCAGGTCTCAAATCACATCTCTGGCAAACATACTCTTCCACAAAGGGAGGTATGAAAGAAAAAGTCCCCACTGCCCCGGATATTTTGCCGTAACTTATGGAATCCTTTGCCTTCCTCATTCTGTTGAGATTCCTTGTGGTCTCATCGTACCAAATGGCCATCTTCATGCCGAAGGTGATCGGTTCAGCATGAATACCATGGGTTCTCCCGACCATGACAGTGTCTTTGTATTGATATGCCTTCTTCTCAAGGGAAGAAAGGAGACCTTCCAAATCAGAGATTATTATATCGGCCGCCTCTCTCAACATAATGGCCAGCGATGTGTCCAGGATGTCGGAAGAGGTCAAGCCCAGGTGGATATATCTGGAATCCTCTCCAACATTTTCCGCCACGGATGTCAGGAATGCAATGACATCGTGTTTTGTAACGCTTTCTATTTCCTCGATCCTCTTTATGTCAAATGCGGCCTTTTCCCGAATGTTCTTAATGGCCGTTGGGGGGACCTCACCGAGTTCAGCAAGGGCTTCACAGACGAGCACCTCAACCTTAAGCCACTTATTGAACCTGTTTTCGTCCTCCCATATCCTACTCATTTCTTCTCTTGTATAGCGTGGAATCAAGTCTCACCTCTTTATT
>JAUXHQ010000202.1 GCA_030621455.1 Deltaproteobacteria bacterium | reverse complement strand
CTTCATTGAGACTCTAACATGAGACCAAATTAGAAAATGGACAAAGTCAAATATAAAGGCCCTATGAAATAATAACATAATGCATAGCAGCAAATATCGTGCCAGTTCACAGGTTTCAGTTCTGATGACCTCTAAAATTTCATGATATGTCTATCTGGCGAAGGATATAGTGTGTTGGATAGTGTTTGACTCTTTGGCAGTAACCAGGATGTAAGAAATGGATTTGGATGGCTTGGGTACATCTTTGCCTTAATTGGGAACTAATTTACACAAATTGGATAAAAGTGTTCCTACGCATAGGTCCTAGCCCATCTTCTTTAGCTTGTAAAGTAACGCCTTATAACTGATGCCCAGTTTCTCGGCAGCCTTCTTTCTGTTCCAATTGGTTTGTTTTAGGGCCTTCATGATCATTTCTCTTTCCACTTCCTGAGCAGCCCTTTTACTCATGCGCTTTAAAGGGATAGGAGAGGTAGAGTCAACAGAAGAAGACTGGGTAAGAGATTTCCTGTGTCCCCTCCGACTTTTCCCAGTGGCAAGCTCTTCCAATATATGGTTTTCGTCTTCAAGGACAACTAACCTTTTGATTGTGTTTTCCAGTTCTCTAACATTGCCGGGCCATTCATGAGTCATGAAGGATTTCATTAGATTCTTGGAGAAGGGGCCTGTTTTTCTATTATACATCTTATTGTATCTATCTAAAAAGCATTCGCTCAAGACAGGTATGTCTTCTTTTCGATCTCTTAAGGGAGGGATCGACACGTCTACCACATTTAAACGATAGAAGAGGTCCTCTCTGAAGGTTTTTTCCTTTACGGCCGCCTCCAGGTCTTTGTTCGTGGCAGCAAGTACCCTCACATCCACCTGGGTTTCATCATTGGCACCTAATCTTGTAAATAGTCCCTCCTGCAAGACCTGGAGCAGCTTCGCCTGCAATGCTTGACTCATTTCACCGATTTCGTCCAGGAAGATCGTTCCATCGTGGGCAAGTCCAAACCGCCCGGGTTTCGACGTGATGGCCCCTGTATAGGCCCCCTTTTCATGACCGAAAAGCTCGTTTTCCAGAAGCTCACCGGGGATAGAAGCACAGTCCACCTTAATAAAAGCCTTATCCCTTCTAGGAGAATTGACATGGATAGATCGGGCAACAATCTCCTTACCTACCCCACTTTCCCCCTGGATCAAAACTGTTACATCAGTGTCCGCTATCTGGTCGATTATCCTCCTGATGTTGTCCATCTGTTCACTTGCGCTGATGAAGTATTCTCCCCTCTTCCTTTCCTCCTCCAACTGCTCCTTTAAGTCCCTGACCTCTTCAATTAACCGCTTCTTTTCCAATACATTTTTTATGGCGATCTCCAGCTCTTCGTCTTCAAAGGGTTTGGTGAGATAATCGGAGGCCCCCATTCTCATGGCCTTCACTACTGTGCTTGCCTGTCCCAAGGCCGAAAGCATAATAACAGGCACTTCACTTGCCAATTGTTTAATCCTTTCAAGAGTCTCAAGCCCATTTATTTCCGGCATCATTATGTCCAGGATGACCACAGAGCACTGCAATCCGCCTTTTATCCGATTCAGCGCCTCTTTGCCGCCGGGAACGGAGGTTATCTCGTAACCCTTCAATGAGAGCGCTGTTTCTAGATATGTACACATACTCTCTTCATCATCGACTACCAAAATGGAGATATCTTTTTTCATCACCGATCCCTCAATCCGAGGTTGTGGGAATGGTAAATATAAATTTACTTCCCCGTTCGCATACACTCTCAACCCAAACCTTCCCCTTATGCATCTCGAGGATCTCTCTATTGATTGCTAAACCCAGACCCGTCCCACCCACTTTACGCGTTAAGGGGTCTTCCAATTGCTGAAAGGGGTAGAATATTCTATCATAGTCTTCCTCTGCCACTCCTATGCCGGTGTCATCTATTTCATACCTGATAAGGTATCCTTCTCTTGAGGCCCTAATGGTCACCTTTCCTCCCTCCCGATTGAACTTGATAGCATTATCAAGGAAGTTAACGAGCATCTGCTTTATGTAACGGCTTATCCCAAAAAAACCGGGAATTGTGTCAGGGACTTGGTTGTCGATAGTTATCTTCTTATTCCCTGCATCTTCCCTTAATGCATCTACAGCCCTAACAGTTAATTCCTTTATATTGATGCGTTCCCTGGGATACTCAACCTTTTGGAATTTAAGTTCAAAATACGAGAGCATATTGGATATAATCCTCGACAGACGTCCGCCCTCCCTCTTCAATACAGCCAGCGTCTCTCTCTCCTTATCATCTGCCTTTTCCCACCTCATTTGGAAGATCACGTCGGTGGAGGCCAGGATCAATGATAATGGTGTTCGCAGTTCATGGGAAACTGTGGCTAAAAAGTCATCTCTTAATTTGTCAATCCGGCGGTAGGCAACCAGTTCTTTCTCTAGCCTGTTCTGTTCAAGGGCATGGGAAACAGCAGTGCACAATTCCACGTAAGAAAAGGGCTTGGTGATAAACCCGTGAAACCCGGCCTTAAGAGCATCCACGGCTGTGTAGAGGGTGCCATGTCCCGTAATCACAATCCCTATCAATTCCGGATCAGCCTCTCTGATTGCACGGAATATCTCTATGCCGTTGAGCCCTGGCATCATGATATCCGTGACTAACATGTCAAAATGATCCTTTTTGGCCAGGTCTATGGCCAGGATCCCATCCGTTACACCTTTGACCTCATAACCTTCTCGTTCCAGCATTTGAACACAGATGCTGACTATCCCTTCGTCATCATCAGCGACCAGGATTTTTTCTCCGGGCATAGGCCTTTACCCTCTCACTTTTATATAATTTGACCGGCAGTGACTTTCGGCAACCGGGAGGGCGAACGTGAAGATACTCCCTTTGCTCTCCCCTGGGTTTACCCAGATCCTCCCTTTGTGGGCCTCGATTATTTTCTTGCAGATGGCTAAACCAAGGCCTGTGCCTCCTCTGCTCTTTGCCTTTCTGCCCACCATGAACTCATCGAAGATAATCTCCCTATCCTCTTCAAGTATCCCCAAACCATAATCGATCACTGAAACCTCTACAACCTCAGATGGGACAAACCTTGCTTCTATCTCCACGGTTCCGTCTTCAGGGCTGAATCTTATGGCATTTTCCATCAAGTTTATTAAAACCTGCTGTATCTTCCTCTTGTCTAAACGTAGTCTTGGCAAACCAGGAGGGAGTGTTTTTTTGAACTTTATCCTCTTCTCTCTTGTTACATATCTCACATGGTTAAGCCCGTTGTCTATGCACCCCCCGATATCCGCATTCTCAAAGTCAAACTCCAGTTTCCCAGCTTCTATCTTGGATAACTCCAGGACTTCTCTGGCAAAATCGTTTAAGCGCCGACCACTCCTGTTACACTCTTTCAGAATCTTTTTTTGGAAGTCATTAAGGGGGCCCCCTTCTTCTTTCAATAGCATTCTGTTATAACCGTTTATTATGGTCAGGGGGCTACGAAGTTCATGGGCTGCCATGGCCAGAAAGTTAGACTTCAACCTTTCCAAATCCTTCCTGGGGGTAATGTCCCTCACGATCCCTTGAATGGCCTTACTGCCTTCATAATCTATGACGGTTGTACTAACTTCCACGTCGAGCTTTCCACCGTCTCTTCTTGTAACCGTCACCTCATAATGGGAGGGTAATTCTTCCCCTTCAGGCTCCCCTTCCATCCTCCAAAAAAATAAGCTTACCTCGTCAGGTGACAAGACCATCCTGAAGCTCTTTGAGTCAAGCTCTTGAGCCGAATAGTCTACCATCTCCTCGAACTTCTTGTTGGTGAATCTGAATACGCCATCTTCGACGACAAACACCCCGTCAGTGGCATTTTTCACCAGTTCCCTGTATTTTCCTTCAAAGGCCTTGACCTTCTCGGTCTCCTCTATCACCCTCTCTTCCAGGGTCTCGTTAATATGCTTAAGTGCTTCGAAGAGACCGGCACTGGTTAAGGCTGCGCCGGCCAGATTGGAGATTATGCCCAGAACTACCCTGTCATCCTCGCAAAAGGCTTCGGCCTGGGAATGGCTGAGGTTAAAGACGCCTATAGTTCCATCCTTATCCTGTATGGGTACGCAGAGCAACGATCTTACGTCGATAACGGAATCATCCAGATTGATGAATCTCTCTTCCTTTGTCGTGTCTCTGATTAAGAGGGTCTTGCCTTCTTGGGCAACGACCCCCGCAATTCCCGTGCCAAGCGTGAATCTCTTCCCGCTGTAACTCTCTTCTTCGTAATATTTACCGGTCTTGTCTCTCTTACCCTTTGCCGCTTTGACCACCAACTCATTGCTCTCTTTGTCGAGTAACATCAATGAGCAGTTCTCGACCTCTATCTCGTCTATTACGACATCTACTATAGCCATG
>JAUXHQ010000105.1 GCA_030621455.1 Deltaproteobacteria bacterium | reverse complement strand
TCCAGGAGGCCCACCAGTGACCTACACACTTCCTTGTCATTGATTTTAACAATTTCTGGCTTATTGTCAATCTAAATTTTTCGACCTGTGCAGTTGGGCAGGTTTACCGCTTGCCGGCTACTTATTTCGTCCCCGTCCCTTAACTGCACAGGTCGAAAGTTTTCGACCTGTGCGCTTTGGAGGCGCATCTTTTATCACCGGCTATGTGAGTCACTTTTGCTTACATGCGGCAAAACTGCCACAACGATACAGGCTTTTTCTGTCAATGCTTTGCCTGATTCTGCTCCTTTGTGCCACAGTCTTGTCATTATCCAAACTCCAGTCACTTATTCAAATTAAAGACAACATCCCTGAGGAACACAATTGACATACTCGGGAGAATTTTACAAAGAATGTTAGTATTCCGGCATATTAATTGCTTTAACTACACGGAATTTAATCGGAATTTGATGATCTTCAGGGTTGTACTGAGTAGACTGGTGCAAAAAGGAAATATTTTACCTAAAATGGTAAAAAGATTTCTCATCCCTTCACGATGCGGAGACTCTCTGTAGGAGGTTAAAATCCTTCATGGCTGCATAATCATCATTTATATCATCATGTTAGAGAATCGTCGTGGGGTTTGTCTCTTCTTTGGCATAACAATTGCGAAAGGTCTGATACCATGGCGCCAATAGACCAACATAATTCTCTTAAGTAGACGTTTAAAAAATCCGAATAGGGTTGTAAGGGCTGTTTATTCGCTTTGAATGATCAACTTCACTCACGAGCACTCCTTGAGAGTGCTTATCATTGATCTTAAACCATTATCGAAACCCATTATTACCCGTGGGGAGAGGCATTATGACACCTGAGAAAACAGAAAACATAGATTTAGTCATGGGTATTCCATCGTTTAACGAAGCTGACAACATAGCCTTCGTTGCCCGTCAACTTGCCACAGGCACAAAAAGATATTTCCCGGGTCTTTCGCCGGTAATTATCAACCTTGATAACAACTCGCCTGACAATACCAGAGACGCCTTCTTAAGTTCAGATACGGAGGGTATCCCCAAGAAATACGTGAGTACTGAAAAAGGGGTCGTAGGGAAAGGCAACAACCTGAAAAATCTCTTTAAAGAGGTTGATCGTCTTCAACCGAAGGCGGCCATTATGGTGGATGCCGACCTGAGGAGTATAACACCAGAATGGGTTAATACGCTTGCCACACCAGTTCTTGAGGGACATGACTATGTTACCCCGATCTATTCCAGAAACGAGTACGACGGCACTATTACTAACAACATATGCTATCCCCTGATATATGGACTCTTCCAAACAGATATCAGACAACCTATCGGGGGAGATGTGGCATTCTCTTCCAAAATGGCCAAGTACTGGCTCGGTATGGAATGGAAGGAGAGCACACGGCAGTATGGCATTGACATCTTTATGACCACAACTGCCCTGCTCAATGGCTTTAAGAGCTGTCAGGTCATGCTGGGATCCAAGGTCCACAAACCGAGTGCTCCCAAATTGGGGCCCATGTTTTCCCAAGTGGTCTCTACCCTATTTGAAAACATCTCCTCGTTTAAGGACCAGTGGATGGCTGAGAAAAGCATGAAGAGACCTCCTGTCTATGGTAACTGTAACTACCAGGACCCCCAACCTCTTTCCACGGATTATAAAGACGTCAAAAAGAACGCCCTGGAAGGGTTTTCCCAAATGAACAAGATAATATCGGGTATACTCTTCCCTTCCCGCTATCATCAAGTCAAAAGGATGTACGAGAAGAAACGATGGAATATCGGGAGCGGGTTATGGTCGGAAATGCTCTATGACTTCGTTTACATGTATGACAATACAGCCAACAAAGAAATGCTGATCGAGGCACTTAAGCCCTTATATTTTGCCAGGGTAGCTTCCTTTTACCGGCAAACCATGGAGTTGGATCATCTGGATGCTGAGCATAAAATACAACGACAGGCCCTCCATTTTCGAAGGACGAGAAACCTTCTTGTTAAGAGATTTGCGTCTGAAAAATCTCTCTCTGGAGTTGGGACGACGGAGACGTCCTATATATCTTAAAACTTGAGGTCTCAACCAGAACCCGGAATCGTTCCCGGCTTTCTCCCAAAGCGCTCTCAGCCATCCTGCAGACGGCGACTTATTTTCGAAGGCTCTCCAATGCAACCGCCATATGTACTCGTATAGCCTCATCGGTTGCCGGCAGATTCTCTATCATTTCAACGAGAAACGCATAATATCTTGAATGTCCCGCTTTAGTCCCCTATTCTGTACCTATTCTTCCCCTTTTCAACTCCGATTAATATAGAATCGAACAACCTCAATCAAACCCAACATCCCACAAAGCTGAGAATTGCTCGGTTCTGTTGACTTTTGTGGTCAAAAAGACTAGGATAGAGGCCTTGATTTAATCAAGGTATTCTTTGGAGACCTGTTGTTATGAGTGTTCAATGGAAATTCAGGGTTATGTCTCGTGGTGAGATCAACGTAGACCCTATTGAAGGGCAATTTTTTACGTCCGACGTCATTGGGAGCCTCTCCGATGCCCTGGTTAGAGAGGCCATTCAGAATTCTCTTGATGCGGCCATTCCAGGAGAACAGGTTCGTGTAATCATCTCCTTTTCCAAGTCTAATGAACGACTGGACGGATCTAGAAAAGCTCTATACTTTGGCGGCCTTGCGACACATCTGAGATCTAAAAACAGCGGCCTCATTCATCAGCCACATTTGACCGATCCAATGGGCTACATCGTTCTAGAGGATTTCGGTACCCGTGGTCTGGCCGGAGATACCAGAAAGGACGAAGATTCGGGCGACTATCGAGAAGGAATGAAGAACGACTTCTTCTATTTTTGGCGCAACATCGGGCGAGCAGTGGAAGGGACGACGGCCCGGGGTAGATGGGGTCTTGGGAAGACGGTTTTTCAGGCAACATCGCAGATCAACTCTTTTTTTGGACTGACCATCCGCCGAAGTGATCCTCGCAGGCTGTTGATGGGGCAGTCGGTTCTGAAAATACACCGGGTCAATGGACGGAAATACGCGCCGTATGGTTATTATGGGATTTTTGAAGATGATTTCGCACTTCCGATTGAGAGCACCAGACTTGTGGAACAATTCTGTCAGGATTTCACCCTCCAGCGCAGAGATGAGCCAGGACTTTCTGTTGTCATTCCGTACCCCGACGAAGAGATTAGACCGGAGAATATTATTAGATCGTCCATTTGTCACTATTTTTTTCCAATATTAGCCGGAGATCTGGTTGTGATCGTCCGAAATGGACCATCCGAGGAGTTACTTGATGCTGACAGCATCTACGGGATAGTAACTCGGACCGAGTGGCCTGATAGAGATGCAATCATTCGCAGACTTGATCTTGCCAAATGGTGTATTGAGTTACCCGAAGAGAATTATGAAAGACTCAAGGAACCAACGGAAGATCGTGCTCCAAAGTGGGACGAAAAGCTTTTTGATCAGGAGTCTCTCAAGCGGCTGCAAGAAAGATTTGACGGGGGAAAGAGGGTCGCAATGGTCGCGCCGCTTTGGGTTAAACGGCAGGATGAAGATATCCAATATTCATCGTTCAAAGTTGTTCTGGAACGTGATGACGAAATTGATCGAGGGGAAGACCGCTTCATAAGAGATGGGGTTACAATTGCCGGAGTATCGTCTCTCAACCAGAGGGGAATTCGAGTCATCGTCTCTGTTTCCGACAGGCCGCTTTCAAAGTTGCTTGGCGATTCAGAGAACCCCGCTCATACGGAGTGGCAAGAAAGGTCACCAAAATTCAGGGGTCGTTACGAACGGGGGGCCTCATGTTTGCGCTTTGTTAAAAACAGCCCGCGCGAGATCGTTAAGATTCTCTCCCGACCCGCCCACAGCAGGGATCGGGCACTCCTGAGAGACCTTTTCTATGTTGATCTTCCGGCACACGACGAACGTCCGGGACTTAAACGTGAGTCCACAGGCGCGGCAGTACCTGACGGAGCAGAGAAGCCTGACTCTGACGTGCTTACAGGAGACCGGGTTTTGCAGTTGCAAAAGACAAGGGGAGGATTTCGTCTTTCCGGACACCCCGACGCCAAGATTCTCCCTAAGATCATCACCATAGAGATGGCCTACGATGTTCGGCGAGGTAATCCATTCAAAAGATATCAACCCTTTGATTTCGAATTGAATAAACCTCCGATACGTGTCAGAGGCAAAGGAGTCAAAGCGGCACTTCCAAGACCGAATACACTAAATATTTTCCTTAAGACACGCGACTTCGAATTGATTGTGACCGGCTTTGATCCCCACCGGGATCTAAAGATCAAAACCATGACTTCTCTTGATGCAAAACGATGATCAGAAGGTTTAATTACACGGGCCGAAAACGAATTGCACGATCTAAGATATCGATAACGCTTTTCAATAACCCCGAGGGTCCTCCCTCATTTGATGCGGAACTTGATATTGATGGACTGAACGTGCCGGGGCATGCCCATGTTTTTGTTGAAGCGTACCGCAGGGCATATTTCAAGAGGTTTTCCTTCGGGACAATAGCCCGTATCCAAACCCCGACAGACCGCTATCTTACAGATCTTGATCCGAAAGCGTTAGTGATGTTTCGGGTAAAGGTTGTGGATCTGTTAAGTAAAGGACGAATTCTGGCATCTGCCGACAGGATCGTCCCCACACGAACGGAGGAAGAACCCGCGGGCAGGTTTTCTCTCCTTCCTGTAGATTTTGTGGACCTGGGCCAATCTGTGTGGAAGCTGGACCTTGCAAGCGATTGGCCAAGTCTGCAGTTGAATAAACACATTGAGAACATCAGGGAGATTGCCCGTTCCGACAGCTATTTCCTATCCCTTGTCTATCCTGAGGTTGTTCGCCAGGTTCTCCACCAGATCGTCGTAGAAGAGGACCACACCGACCCGGCGAGCGATCCTGAAGACTGGATGAGCCAGTGGCTTAGTTTCATCGTTGACCTTATTGGCGCAAGGCGGTTACCCCCTTCAGGAGAATCTGAACCGATCTTACAGGAAAAGCTGAAATGGATCGATGATGCAGTAGAAGCTTTTTGCTTTGACAACCAAATGCTGGCGAAGTACATTCAGGCGCGCTCAGCAGGAGAAGGGTAGTGGGGGAGGAAGTTCGAATACTGAACGAAGAAGGTGTCCGGAGGTTTCGTGAGTACCTGTTTGATCTTCGCACAGGATCACGTCAGGACCCCCCATGGGAAATGCTGACTGACCCGTGGTGCTCTGCGAAAGTGCAAGGCAATGTTGAGATAGAGCAGCGTTACTTTGAAAGCGGGCTTAATGCGGCAAGATATCTTAACGAAGCACTTCGCCCCCTTGGCCGCTCGACTATGGAACAGAAGATCAGTCTGTGGACCTGGCTTTCTCTCTTCTATTTCGATCAGGTCTGTCCAGTCATGAGGAACGGCAAACGAATCCCGGGGAAAGACTATCGCCACATTCTCGACCTCGATTCTCGACGCTATTACCGCCATCTTCTGGTTGGCCCGTATACCATCTTTGACTTGCACCGTGAAAAGGCATCTCTTTTGCTTTACAATCCCCCGTCTCAATCAAGCAAATTTCGTTTGGAGCTGGCATGTCGCCAGGGTTTTATTACAAACAGAGGCATTGTTGAAGCAGCGAATCTTCTATATTTCGATTCCGAGAAGGGAAAAGCCAAACCCGGTGCCGCAGTTACCTCAAGGAAGCCGGGGACCCTTTTTCGGTTCATAGATGTCGTTCAGCAGTTGGATCTGACCTACGATCTTTACAGTATGAGTGGAGAGGAAGTCCTCGACCTGCTTCCACCAGAATTCGATGAATGGAAAGGATTTAACTGAACCAGTGCCGAGATTCCCCTATTGGTTAAAACGGAAACTCCCAGCCCCTGAAATCATGCTCAGGATGAAAAACCTCTTGCTGGAGTTGAACTTGCACACAATCTGCGAGAGCGCCCGGTGCCCCAATATGGGAAAATGTTTTTCCAGAAAAACAGCCACGTTTCTCATCTCAGGGGATGTTTGTACCAGGCGATGCACCTTTTGTGCTGTGAAAAAAGGAACCCCTACCCCTATTAACCGAAGAGAACCGGAATGTATTTTTGAAGCAGTCAAGAAACTCGATCTGCGATACGTGGTAATAACATCTGTCACCAGGGATGATCTTCCTGATGGTGGTGCATCCCAGTTTGTAAGGGTTATAAGGATACTTCGTGACGGGGATAATATTATGGTTGAAGTGCTGATCCCGGATTTCCGTGGTTCCTCTGATCCACTGAGGGCTGTGGTAGAAGCGAAACCTCAAGTGATTAACCATAATGTAGAGACTGTTCCGCGTCTGTACCCGAATGTAAGGCCATTGGCTTTATACAAGCGTTCTTTAGGACTGCTCTCTGAGGTGAAGCGCATGGACCCCACAACCATTACAAAGTCCGGTCTGATGCTGGGTTTAGGAGAAACCAGGGACGAAGTTATTAATGTTATGCGTGATCTGCGAAAGGCAGACTGTGATCTGGTCACGATTGGTCAGTATCTAAGACCTTCCTCGAAACACCATCCGGTAGTTGCATTTATCACTCCCAAAGAATTTTCTGAGTATGAAGAGATAGGCATGGAAATGGGATTCTCCGGAATCGCCTCTGCTCCATTAGTGAGAAGTTCATTCAGGGCTGAAGAACTATACGCCAAGGTGAAAGGGAACCTGGAAGAAAATTCCGGTGATTGAAGCGGAATATAGGGTCAAGACTACTATTCATGGGTCAATAGTAGACTTGGCCCCATTCTCATATTTCTCTTTTTAGAATTTATCTTTTTGTTGTCGATCACCATTGATCCAATGGACTCAGTATCGCGTCAATATCTTTTTTCATCAC
>JAUXHQ010000167.1 GCA_030621455.1 Deltaproteobacteria bacterium | reverse complement strand
GGCTGTCCTGCGAGTCCATGCTGAGGTCTGCTTGCATTGCGGGGAACGTTTGTATTCCGAGGATACAGTAAGGTTCTTTGAGCAAATCAGAAACAAATTGAAACGGCAGGAATTGTCAGATTTCCAGCCCATGGGGCAATCATTTACGGTGGATGCCAGCTGTCCTAACAAGGCAAATTAACTCGGACTGCCAAAAGCCGCGTTGCTTATCCTGGCGTTCAGCATAAACTTACATCGTGACCTACGCATTATTAATAAGTTTAAGTTGTTGCATACACACCAAGAGATCCGCAGAGCAATAGGTATTGTTCAAGACAAATCATGCAGTGTGGATAAGGCGGAGGAGCTTTTAATTGAAGGGCTACCAACTTAAAGCGGGACACTTTCCCATAAGCGCTAGCTTAGTCTCCTCAACGTCATTCCGGCCCCGTATCACAGTACGGGGTAAACTCCAGCCGGAATCCAGTTAAACAATCGTATTGTACAACTCCTGCCAATTTGGATTACTGCTTTCAATCAAATCCAGTTTCCATTTTCGCTTCCATAGATAATGACCGGAACATGTTGTGGCTCTAAGGACTCTCCGTGCTAAAAACAATTGAGATGACTATTGGAAAAATCATTGCGGAAAAGCTGCTTAGGGAACCTGAACCACACTTTTAATTGCAAACAGTGGAGAGTTTAAACTTGACACATACCCCCTATTTATCTATACTTACACGCATTGAACTTAGATTGAGTAGGGGGTAACCCTCATTTCCGGACGAACACGAAGTACCCCCCTAAACATCAAGATCCATTGATCAGAAATTTTGAAACTCAATAATTTGCCAGAAATTGGCGGTGGGCCTTTATAACTTATTTTGTATAACCGAATAAGTTGGGGAAAGTAAAAATTACTATTGATGTTGCATGAAAGAAGCCATAAAGACTATAGGTTCCTAAATCTCTACGCACAAGGGGCGGTCTCATGATAAGGGATATAAGGGATATCCTTCCGCTGGTTAGGAAGCCCACTCGTTACCTGGGAAACGAAATCAACTCAGTCCATAAGGATTTGAGAGAGGTGGACCTGAAATTCGCTCTCACCTTCCCGGATGTCTATGAGATAGGTATGTCTTATGTGGGATTTCAGATTCTTTACGATATTCTTAATAAAAGAGATAATATTGCATGCGAGAGGGTCTACGCTCCGTGGGTAGATATGGAAAATATCCTGAGAACCGAGAGGATGCCCCTAACCTCGCTTGAGTCTTCTCTGCCTTTAAAAGACTTTGATATTGTCGGATTTTCTCTCCAATACGAGCTTTGTAACACTAATATCCTAAATATCCTGGACCTTGCCGGCATTCCTTTTTATGCAAAGGATCGCAATAATGACTGGCCGTTGATTATTGCAGGGGGCCCATGTGCCTACAACCCTGAACCGGTAGCTGATTTCTTCGATGCCATTGTTGTCGGAGATGGAGAAGAGGTCATCCTGGAAGTCTGTGCCTGCTTTCTGGACTGGAAAAAGGGTGGTGGGGGAAAAGAGGATTTATATCAAAATCTATCCAGGGTTCAAGGGGTATATATCCCTTCTTTTTTTGATGTGAGGCACAATGGAGATGGAACAATTGAGGAGATTATACCACTTAGGCAAGATTATACACATGTTAAGAAGCGGATCGTCACTGATCTGAACAAGGTGGACTACCCAACTAAGCCCATTGTCCCTTTCATGAAGATTATTCACGATCGACTGAGTTTGGAGATTGCCAGGGGGTGTACCCGTGGCTGCCGTTTCTGTCAGGCCGGCATGACATACCGTCCTGTTCGTGAAAGGTCCCCTGAGACGATCAAGGATATAATAAGAAGAGGGATAGAGGAAACCGGTCATGACGATATCTCTCTCCTCTCCCTGAATACCGGTGACTATGCGTGTATTCAAGGTTTACTGGCAGATTTGATGGATCGGTATTCCCGGCAGAACATAGCGGTATCCCTTCCCTCCCTGAGGCCTGAGACCCTTACTCCCCAACTGATCGAAGAGATAAAGAGGGTACGGAAGACAGGGGTTACTATCGCGCCTGAAGCCGGAACTCAGAGGTTAAGAGATGTTATCAATAAGGGGGTTACAGAGGAAGATATCCTGGCCACAGCAGAAAACGTCTTTGCGGCGGGCTGGAACGCCATCAAACTCTATTTCATGGTGGGGTTGCCAACTGAAAGAAGAGAGGACATTGAAGGGATAGTAGACCTGTCAAGGAAGATATCCTCATGTGGGAAGGGTCAAAGATCCCGTACAAACGTATCGGTGAGTGTTTCCACCTTTGTGCCCAAGCCTCAAACACCCTTTCAGTGGGAAGCTCAGATAAGTTTGGAAGAGATAATAGAGAGACACGATTTTCTGAAAAGCAAGATAAGGGGGAAGAGGCTATCCCTCAAATGGCAGGATCCCGGATTGAGCACATTGGAAGGGGTTTTTGCAAGAGGGGATCGAAGACTGAGCAGGGTCTTGGTGAATGCACAGAGGTATGGTTGTCGTCTGGAGGCATGGAGCGAACACTTCAGATATGACCTTTGGGAAAAGGCCTTCGATGATGCCGGGCTTGACATGGATTTTTACAACAGGCGTGAGCTGTCACGTGACGAGACCCTTCCGTGGGACCACTTAGATTGCCTTGTGAGTAAGGATTTCCTCGTGGAGGAGCTGGAGAAGGGGCTTAAAGGGGTGCAGACTCCGGATTGCCGGAGCCAAGGTTGTACTGGTTGCGGGGTTTGCGATGGCAAGAACATTGAACTGGTCATATCCAGTCCGGCGCAGACTCCAAGATCCCTGGAACGTATCGACAGTAATCCCATAACACCGACTTATCTAAGGTATAGACTGCTCTTCTCTAAGCTAAGTGATGCGAGATTTTTGAGCCATTTGGAATTGATTAGCGTCTTCTCAAGGGCCATAAGAAGGGCAGGAATCCCAGTGAGGTTTTCAAAAGGTTTTCATCCGCTTCCCAGGATAATCTTTGGGGTCGCCTTGCCCGTTGGCATAGAGAGCCTGGCTGAGTTTGTGGACATAGAGACCGAAGGTTATATAAGACCCGATGAAATTGTTATTAGACTCAATGCGCAGCTTCCACAAGGATTGCGGATATCAGATTGCCGGGGAATTCCCTTGAAGTCAGGCCCTGTATCTGATAGTATTAGGAAAATAAAGTATTTAGTCTCAGCGAATAGCCAAATAAAGACCCCGCTTTCAAAGGTCAATGATGTGAAAGAGGCTGTTTCTTCTTTCCTGAGTAAGGAAAACTTCTTCCTCTTACAACGGAAGAATGGGCGGACACGAGAGGTTGACCTCAGGGCCATGGTGGATGACCTCACGTTTAAGGATGACCGGTCACTGGAAATAAGTATAAGATCCGGTATGGCAGGCGATCTTAGATCGTTTGAGGTAGTGAGGCATATCCTGGGACTCGGCAGTGAAGAAGTGAAGCTTTTAAGGATATTGAGAGCAGAAGGTAACCCGGGGGAAAATATAGAATGTCGACAGAGTTAATCATGAACCTCAATTCCCAAGAGACCAGGGTCGCCCTCATGGAGAACGGGGTGTTGGTTGAACTATACATTGAACACCGTGCAGAGAAGGGGATTGGCGGAAACATATATAAGGGGAAGGTGGTCAGGGTTCTCCCGGGAATGCAAGCGGCCTTTATAGATATAGGTTTGGAGAAGGCCGCTTTCCTGTATGTTTCAGATGTCTGTTTTGATTTCAGAGAATTTGAAGAGATGCTGAAACTTGCCGAAGAGGGGATTGAACTGGAGGAAGACTTTCATAACGTCATGAACCGGCCCCTTCAAATCGAGGACATGCTCAGAGAAGGTCAGAAAATACTGGTGCAGGTTACAAAGGAGCCGATCGGTTCCAAGGGGGCTAGGGTTTCGTCTCACATAACCCTCCCAGGACGCTATGGAGTACTCATGCCCACGGCAGACCACGTAGGTATATCCCGCAGAATCGAAAACGAGGGCGAGAGAAGGAGGTTGAGGGAAATCATAAGAAGGATCAAGCCGGATGGGTTCGGATTGATCGTTCGGACTGCCAGTGATGGCAAGAGCGAAGAAGACATACAAACGGACATGGATTTCCTCCTCAGACTCTGGCAGAGGATCCAGGAGAAAAGCGACCACGCTTCTGTCGGCATGATCATTCACCACGACTTGGACATTACCATGAGGACAATCCGCGATCTGTTCACGGAAGATGTGGACAGATTGGTTGTAGACTCTCGAGAGGAATACAATAAAATATTCGAATCCGTTGAAACGTTCATCCCGCAACTTAAGTACTCTGTGGAGCTCTACGAGGGAGAAGAAGCTATCTTTGATGCATACGGCATAGAGGTTGAGATCGGGAGAACCTTGGGACAAAAGGTCTGGCTGAAGTCCGGGGGTTATATTGTGATTGAAGAGACAGAGGCCCTGGTAGCAATAGACGTAAACACGGGAAAATATGTAGGTAGGAGAAACCCCGAAGACACTATCCTCAAAACAAACCTGGAGGCGGTTAAGGAGATTGCATATCAATTGCGGCTTAGAAACATTGGCGGGATCATTATAATTGATTTTATAGATATGAAGAAGGAGAGCAACAAGGAAAAAGTTTTTCAGTCTATGAAGAAGGCCGTCAAGAAAGATAAGGCAAAGATGAATATTCTCAAAATATCAGATTTGGGCTTGGTACAGATGACACGAAAGAGAACCAGGGATAGTCTCAAAGGGTTTTTGTGCGAGCCGTGTCTGTACTGTGAGGGCAAGGGGTTTACTAAATCAAAGGTTACCGTGATGAATGAGGTTTTGAGGGAGATCAAGAGAGACATAAGGGAAGTCCGGGGAAACACAGTTCATATCTTTCTGAATCCGGATGTAGCTGACCTGTTGTTTGAGGAGTGCCGGGCTGAAATTCATGAGCTGGAAAGGAGATATAGAAAGAGTATTATCATAAGGCCGACGGGGGATTTCCATCAGGAACAATTTGAGGTTGATGGGCAGGATTTAACCCTTGACAGGTTATGAAAAACAATATATCTGAAATTTGACATCCTTCATTTGTCTGTTTACACTTTTCAAGGATGCGGACGCGTAATAAACAAATTTTGGGCTGATGAAAATTGCCCACCACAATGCTTTTTGGTTTCAGGTTTCAGGTCTCAGGAAAGCGGAACACAAGGCCTGAACACTGAAACCTGAAGCGATACAAGTAAAGTGTAAACTACATTTGGACTCATATGAATGATGCTCATTTGA
>JAUXHQ010000175.1 GCA_030621455.1 Deltaproteobacteria bacterium | reverse complement strand
GGGAAAAATGATTTCCGCGACCCCTTTACTCTGAGACGAAGGTGACATAGGCTGGGAGTCTCTCTTTCATTTCAAGATCAAGTGCGGATTTCTTGGCCTCCGCACGGGTAGGGAAATGGCCGGTCCTTACCCTGTACCATATCCCCTTCATGGGTATGTTAGATGAGATGATATACGCCGGATAGCCCTTGTTCCTCAACTGCTTCACCAGGTTTTCCGCCCGACCCTTTTTTTGGAATGACCCAACCTGTAAGGTATACCCACTCAAAGGTCCTGAACGCTGCTCGTCCTTTCTGAGTGCTTTCTTTTTTATCTCTTCCCGTCTTTTCTGATTTCCGTAATTCCCGAGAGGCGGTGGTGTTTTCACTGCAGCGGTTTGGTGTTTTGCGGGTAAGGTTTTCTTCCTGACAAGGGTCTTGAAGAAGGTCAGTTCAGAGTCGGACGGGTCCTTTTCCTGCTTCGTTTTTGTCTCCTCTGAATCTCTCTTCGTCTTGATGGACCTTTTCCCCTTCGCTCGTTTCTCCGCCTTGGGACTTACCTCACTCTTCCTAAAGGCGGGTTCATTTTCACCCACTACACCCTTGCCGAGCATGAATCCCATCACAAATACAAGGCCATAGGCAAGCATCACCCCTGTTAACATAAAGGTCAATTGTTTTTTAGTGAAGAAAAACCGGTACCTTATCTTACCCCTCATTTGTCTATTATCCTTGTAGCCATCACATTCTTTCGGGAGCGCCTATACCTAAAAGACCCAAGGCATTTTTAACGACAATCTTCACCATCTTAACCAGATACAACCTGGCCATGGTCATGGACGGGTCATCGGTAATGACCCTGTTCTTATTATAGTAACCATGAAAGCTACCGGCCAACTCGTTCAAATAAATGGTTATTCTATGGGGCTCCAGTGAAAGGGCGCTTCCTTCTACAACTTCAGAGAATTTCAAAAGCTGTTTTATCAATGTCAACTCCTGTGGGAGACTTAGCAGGTCAATCTCGATGTCGTCAAATCCGGGGATATCCAATCCTTGCTCCTGTGCGACCCTCAAAATACTGGAGACTCTGGCATGGGCATACTGAACATAATAAACAGGGTTTTCAGTGCTCTCCCTCTTTGCCAATTCCAGATCGAAATCGAGTGGACTATCTGAATTCCGCATAAGAAAAAAATATCTGGCAGCATCCTTGCCAACCTCTCTCACGACCTCATTTAAGGTGTCAAATTCTCCAGATCGGGTAGACATGGCTACTTGCTGTCCATCTCTTAAGAGATTTACAAATTGTACCAACAATGTCCTCAGTATGTCTTTTTTCTTCCCAAATGCCTGGATTGCCGACTCCATACGGGGGATATAACCGTGGTGATCTGCGCCCCAGATATTTATTATCATGTCGAACCCGCGTTCCAATTTGTTCTTGTGATAGGCTATATCAGAGGCAAAATAAGTGGGCCGGCCATTGGCCCTGATTACTACTCTATCCTTCTCATCTCCAAATGCAGTCGTTTTAAACCAGAAGGCCCCATCTTTTTCGTAAATGAACCGTTTCTTCTTGAGTTCCTCTGTCGCTTCCGATATCTTATTGTTTTTAAAGAGTGTTTTTTCGCTGAACCACTCATCAAACGTTACTCCGAAATCCTGCAAATCCTCTTTTATCTCCTGGAGAATTTTATCGGCTGCATAGTCAGCAAGGTCTGATATTGCTTCGTCATCGGGTGTATCCAGATATCTGTCTCCAAACTTGGCTATCACTTCATTTGCTATGTCAGCTAAATATTCGCCCTGGTAACACTCTGAAGGTAGGTCTACGTCCCTGCCCAGGAGTTGCATATAACGCAAGAAGACCGATTTTCCAAGGGTCTCCATCTGGTTCCCCGCGTCATTAATATAGTATTCCGTGACAACCTGGTAACCGACAGCTTTCAGGATATTTGCAAGCACGTCACCGATGGCCGCTCCCCTTCCATGCCCGACATGAATGGGACCTGTGGGGTTTGCACTTACAAACTCTATTTGAACCCTCTTCCCTTCTCCTATTTTACTTTCCCCATAGGCATCGCCTAATTTTTCAATATCCCTGAGAGAATTATGCCAGTACTCATCTGCCACGAAGAGATTTATAAATCCAGGTCCAGCCACCTCCACTCGTGCCAAAACCGTATCTCGTCCTCTGATACTTTCAGCTATAGTATCGGCAATTGACCGAGGAGCCTTCTTTTCTGCGGAGGCAAGAATCATCGCAATATTAGTGGAGAAATCGCCATATTCCACGATCCTGGGAACCTCCAGTTCTATGGGAGGAACCTGTTTAACCTTCAACAGCCCTTTCCCTGCACAATCATACAGGGCATCACTTATGGTATTTATTAATATGTCTTTAATCCCCATCTCGTCCATCCCAAATACACAATTTGCTACTAGAAAATCCCAAAATCTCAAATCAGTTGAGTGCTTCGGATTTTGATTAATCCTGAACTATATCGACCTGTGCAGTTGAGCATGTTTACCGCTTGCCGGCTACTTGTTTCATTTGCTTCTTATGAACTACAGTCTTGCATAAGGCTGTGTGTATAATGGGATGACAAGTCTCGTATGTATATTTGGATGTTGGCCAGGTTCTTACGTATAACAAGCAAATGAAACAAGCAGCCGGCGCTTAACGCAAACCTGCTCAACTGCACAGGTGGAATTATACGGAAAGGTTCCCTGGAGGTGGAAGAATTCGCGAAACGCAGACACAGAATTAACACATCAATTGGGCATTGTCAAGTTCCCGGATTGAGTAAAAAAAGGATTTAAAGTGCTATTAATTCCGGCCTCGTCCCTTACCTCAACATGAGCGTACTTGTTCGATTTTTGAAATGCAATTTCATAAGCAAGGGTTCCGGGATTTGTCATTGACACTCAAGCATGAATTCCATATACTGTTTTCTGGCAAGGGTAAGTTCCTGTGGAACGAACAAAATCAAAAGGAGGTAGAGTTAAAGTGGCTTATACGTGGGAAAAAGTATCGAGTGTGAATTTCAGTGACATCCTCTATGAGGAGAGACCGGGGGTCGTGAGGATAACCATAAATCGACCCGATGCGTTCAACGCCTTTACATCAAATACCATGAAAGAGCTTATGGAGGCGTTTCAGGAAGCGGGTGACAATGATCGGATCGGAGTAGTCGTATTTACAGGGGCAGGAAAGAAAGCGTTCTGTACTGGGGGAGATGCCAAGGAGGCGGAAGCCGGCTATAGTTCGGACATGCTCAAGTATACAGGGAGAGTTCACGCAGCTATAAGGGAGATGCCCAAACCTGTCATCGCGGCTGTTAATGGTTACGCCATAGGGGGTGGACAAGTCCTTCAACAGATTTGCGATCTCTCAATAGCATCGGAGACGGCACAACTTGGGCAGGCAGGTCCCATGGTAGGCAGTTATGATGGTGGCTTCGGCGCCGCTTACTTAACGAGGGTTGTTGGTGAGAAGAAGGCCAGAGAGATCTGGTACCTCTGCCGTCGATACACGGCCCAGGAGGCCTTGGACATGGGGTTGGTAAATGCGGTGGTGCCTCCCGACAAGCTGGAGGAAGAGGTGGACAAGTGGTGCGACGAGATCCTTGCAAAGAGCCCCGGTGCCATTAGGAGTCTTAAAGCCACCTTCTGCTCCATGAGCTCAGAGATCCGGGGTCTTGAGATAATGGGCTTCGATGGCATATGGAAATACTATGCCACAGAGGAAGCCAAATACTACAAGGACTCCTTCTGGGAGAAGAAAAAGCCCGACCCACTGAAATACCGGAAGAAGGAAACATTTCCAGGAATTTACGAAGATTAAGCTATATCCCCAACCTGCCTCCCCCATCACGGGGGAGGCAGCTTATGGATCGTTGTCAATCGTTGTTTGTTGCGGCCCAGTCTCAGACGGTTCCGAAGGTGACTTCTCCTGCAGACCAGCCAGAACAGCTTTGGCGGATGCCTCCGACCCCAACATAACGGCCATCCACCGTGTGTCTTCATTGCTGTCCAGGGCGATCTTGATGGTCATCGTCAGGGGTACGGAGAGGAACATACCTACCGGACCGAGTACCCAACCCCAAAATACCAGGGAAACGAAGACGACGAGAGTTGACAGGCCCAGACCGCGTCCCATAAGACGGGGTTCAATAATGCTCCCGACAACGATGTTGACCACCAGGTACCCAACGGCTACCCATCCTGCCGAACCTCCACCGAGTTGAATAAGCGCCAGCAAGACTGCCGGAACCGCAGCGATAATCGAACCTATATTTGGCACATAGTTGAGTAGAAACGCCAGCAGTCCCCACAGCAAAGGGTAATCTACTCCAAGGATAAACAACCATGTTGTGATGGCAATGGCTGTGCCCAGGCTGGTCAATGTCTTGATGACCACATAACGGTTGACATTTGTGGTGAACCGGTTGAGATAAGAGAATGATGCATCGGGGTCGCTTATCGCCGCACGCAGTTTGTTGGGAAAGCCGGATACCTCGAAGAGGATGAAGACTACGGTGAGAAGTATGAGGAAGGCATTGGTGAGTGCTCCGCGCAATCCATTGAGCACACTTGCGGCAAAATTCATAGCTGCGCCAGGATCGATAAGCTCCAGCAGCTTCTGGTCAGGTGTCTTTACACCCTTGTTACTAAGCCAGGTGAGCAACCCTGTTGTTTCTTTTTGCAGGCGTTCTTGATAGACAGGTAAGTTTTTGGAGAAGTCATTCAGCGACGTTCCGACCAGCCCGCCTGCCGCCATGCCCATCCCTACGATTACGGCAAGAACGATCAACATGGAAAGCCATGCTGGAAGTCCCCTCCTCTGCAACCAGGATAAAGGTGGTGTACATATAATAGCGAAAAATAAGGACAGGAGGAACGGTACCAGAAGTGCTTCCGCAGCACGCATCCCTGCAACCACAAGCACAAAAGCCGCTGCAGTCATTAAGAAACCGGGGCGTTTAGATTGTTTCACCTTTTCTGCCATTGATATCCTCAATTAATGTCAAATTTATTTTGCCTTCTTTATCTATCACAGGACCAACAGGATGAAGTAAATTTACTGAAGCTGTCTGAGTTAGTCAAGGAGAAATGTGCCGGGATGTTATTAAGAACCCTGTTCTTCATGAAGAAGTTAGC
>JAUXHQ010000035.1 GCA_030621455.1 Deltaproteobacteria bacterium | reverse complement strand
CTTATGAAGGAATCCTATAGCAGCGGCATACCCTATCTGGATAATCTAATGGGTGGGATTTTACTGGGTGATAATGTTGTATGGGCATTAGAGCCAGGGACTTATTTATTTGCATTTTCAAGAGGATAGGGCCTGTGCAGCCAAGTTTCTGAAGTTGGACGGAAGGCCTTCCAGGTTATTAAATGTCGTTCATCATTATAACTTTTATGACAACAAGATAACTTTTATTGAACCTTATGAAAAACCGGATAAGGAAGGTTTTAAGGCAGATATTTAAGCCTGAAAGATCCAAGAAGAGAAAAAAAGTGTAACCTCAGACCCCGAACTTGTGCGCCAGTAACGAACATCAAACTCAGGATTTCTATAGGCCTGATAAGCCTTGAGCTCCATTAGAGATTACTCATTCGTCGTTAGTACCCGTTGCGTCATGGGCAAAGCCAGGGCGAGTTGTAAAGGTCAACCCGCTTCCGTCATAATCAGTCACTATCTTATCGCCTTCCTTGATGTCACCCTTTATTATCAATTTAGCGATGGGTGTCTCCACACTAGTCTGTATAACCCTTTTCAGGGGACGGGCTCCGTAACTAGGGTCATATCCTGCCCTCGCCAGGTAATCTATGGCAGCATCTTCCAACCGTAAGCCCATATTTCGCTCGGCAAGCCTCTCCTGTAAGAACCTCAACTGTATGTCCGCGATCTTCTTCAGTTGTTCTTGGGTGAGGGCATGGAACACGACTATCTCATCTACCCTGTTCAGAAACTCGGGTCTGAAATTATGTCTCAGCGCCTCCAATACGAGATCTTTCATACGTTGATAACTCTCTTCATCGGTCTCACGATAATCGAGGATATGGTGACTGCCGATGTTTGAAGTCATTATTACTATGGTATTCTTGAAATCCACGGTCCGGCCGTGGGAATCGGTGAGCCGTCCGTCATCGAGGATCTGTAACAATACGTTGAAGACCTCGTGATGGGCCTTTTCTATCTCATCGAAGAGAATCACGGAATACGGCTTTCTTCTCACCGCCTCAGTTAGCTGCCCCCCTTCTTCATATCCGATATATCCCGGAGGAGCGCCTATGAGACGGGCCACTGTGTGTTTTTCCATGTATTCGGACATATCGATGCGCACCATGGCCTGCTCATCGTCAAAGAGAAAATCGGCCAAAGTTCTGGCCAGTTCCGTTTTACCCACACCGGATGGCCCCATAAAGATGAAGCTGCCCACTGGCCTTTGTGGGTCTTTCAGCCCGGAACGGGAACGGATAACTGCGTCGGCAACGGCAGTTACTGCCTCATCTTGTCCCACAACTCTTTTATGTAGATGTTCTTCCAGCCTTGTGAGTTTTTCGATCTCCCCCTCCAGAAGTCTGGTGACTGGCACACCGGTCCACCTGCTCACTACCTCTGCTATATCATCTTCGTCCACCTCTTCCTTCAAGAGCCTCTTAACTTTAACTCCATCCTCCTGAGTTTGTTCTTCCTCGGCAGCCAGTCTATTTTCCAGTTCTATAAGTGTTCCGTATTTTAACTCGGCAGCCCTGTTCAGGTCGTAGTTCCTCTCTGCCTGTTCGATGTCGACCTTTACTTTTTCGATCTCCTCCTTTAACTCTCTGACTTCTTGGATGCCTTCCTTCTCCACTTCCCACCTGGCCTTCATAGAGTCAGACTCAGTCTTGAGCTCTGCCAGGTCTTTTTCCAGTTTCTCCAGCCGTTCCTTAGACGGTTTGTCTTTTTCTTTCCTCAAAGCCTCCCTTTCTATCTCCAACTGCATGATCTTTCGCATTATTTCATCGAGTTCGGAAGGCATGCTGTCGATCTCAGTCCTGAGCTTGGCGCCGGCCTCATCCATAAGATCTATGGCCTTGTCAGGCAAGAATCGATCAGATATATATCTGTTGCTCAATACTGCCGCTGATACAAGTGCAGAGTCCTTAATACGTATCCCGTGGTGAACCTCGTACCGCTCCTTCAGGCCTCTGAGGATAGATACGGTCTCTTCCACGCTGGGTTGGTTTACCATTACCGGCTGAAACCTTCTCTCCAGCGCAGCATCTTTCTCCACGTATTTTCGATATTCATTCAAGGTCGTTGCGCCTATGCAATGCAATTCACCCCTTGCCAACATTGGTTTCAGTATGTTGCTTGCGTCCATGGCCCCCTCGGCAGCGCCGGCCCCCACAACCGTATGTAGCTCGTCTATAAAGAGGATGTACCGGCCCTCTGACTCCTGAACCTCTTTCAATACCGCCTTGAGCCTCTCTTCGAACTCTCCCCTGTATTTTGCGCCGGCGATCAGGGCACCCATGTCTAAGGCGACAACCCTCTTCTCCTTCAGGCCTTCAGGGATATCACCTTTTATGATTCTCTGGGCCAACCCTTCTGATATAGCGGTCTTTCCTACACCGGGTTCTCCGATAAGAACAGGGTTGTTCTTTGTGCGTCTCGACAATACCTGGATCACCCTTCTTATCTCCTCGTCTCTCCCTATTACGGGATCAAGTTTTCCCCGCTCAGCTTCCCCGGTTAGATCCCGACCGTATCTTTCCAGGGCCTGATATGTATCCTCCGGTGTCTGGGATGTTACCCGCTGGTTCCCCCTTATCTCTATTAACGCCTTCAAAAAGGTGTCTTTTGTGATACCAAAGCCCTTCAATAGAACCGCCAAGGAGCCTTTTTCATCACTGAGTATGCCAAAAAGAACGTGCTCCACACTAACATATTCATCTTTGAGCCTCTTGGCCTCTTCTTCCGCCTGGACCAGTATCCGGTTGAACCTGGCAGTAGCATAGATCTGGCCGGAGTCAGCACCGGACCCGGTGACCTTGGGGAGGTTTTCTATATGGCGGAGGACTTGTTGACGGATGTCGTTGACAGGTGCTCCCATCTTCTCAAAGACCCGGGGAACCAAACCATCGGGCTGATCCAGCAGAGCAAGGAAAAGGTGTTCCGCGTCCACCTGTTGATTGTTGTGTCGTACTGCTATGCTCTGGGCATTACTTATCGCTTCTCTTGTTTTTTCCGTAAGCCTGTTAGGATCCATTAAAAACACCTCCTCATGGGGAAAAACTATAGCCTGAATTTCAACTCTGACAACTGCCTGTCAAGATCTTCTATACGATCCAAGAGATCAAGAATAACACCTATACCAGTAAGATTAATGCCGAGGTCGTTTCTTAACCTCTGGATCCTTGCTATCCGGAAAAGGCTTGTCTCTCTCAACAGATAGCAACCCTTCTCTCTCTTGTCAGGGGTGATTAGGCCCAATCTCAGATATCGTCGAACGCATGATTCCGACACGCAGGCCCTTTGGGCTATCTCTTCCACCCTGAAGAGTTTTTCTCCGACGATTTCTACCTGTACAGGTTCATCATTCTTATGTTTAATGTCCATCCCTTATCTCCTGATGCGTCCAAAGGCTTCATGGTTTGCCTTTTCTCCGTACAACTTAGCCAGTTCCTCATATATATGCGTTTCCTTTTCATCTATTTCCTTTGGCACCAGTATCTTTATCTTAACAAATTGGTCGCCTCTCTTCCCGCCCTTTCCAGACAACCCCTGACCTCTCAGCCTGAGACGCTGACCCGATTGTGTGCCCGGAGTGATCTTCATCTTGGCATACCCTTTCAAAGTCAATACCTCTACCTCGGCGCCGAGAACAGCTTCCCAGGGCATTAAGGGAAGCTCAATCTGGACGTCATAGCCAAGAACAGTGAAATGGGGATGGGGCTCCAGCTTGATATAGAGATAGAGGTCTCCAGCCGGGCCACCACCGATCCCCTCTTCGCCTTGTCCGGCCAACCTCATCTTGGTACCGTCCTTGATGCCAGCAGGTATTTTTATATCGAGTCGCCTCGGTTTGACTTTTACTCCCATGCCATTGCATGCGGCGCAACTCTTCTTGCCAACTAAACCTTTCCCTCCGCAGCCCGGGCAAGTCTCTTGCTTCTGGAGGGTGACACTACGTGCGCCTCCGCTAAATGCCTCTTCCAATGTGATCTTCAACTCTGCATCGATGTCGTTTCCCCTGGCCTTCCATCCTCTACCTCTACCAGCTGTCCTTTGTGAAAAACCGCCTCCCTGCCTCTGTCCGAAAAGGGAAGAGAAAAAATCGCTGAAATCCCCGAGTCCGCCCGAACCGCCAAAGCCTCCAAAATCGCCCATTCTTACGTTAACGCCTTCCCATCCCGGGGGCGGCCTGAAATCGGACCCAGCCTGCCAATTTGCACCTAACTGGTCATATTTTGTCTTCTTTTCAGAATCTCCCAGAACTTCGTAGGCCTCGTTTATCTCTTTGAACTTCTCTTCAGACTTCTTGTCCCCTGGGTTCACATCAGGATGGTATTTACGGGCCAGTTTCCTGTATGTATCCTTTATCTCTTTCTCCGAGGCTTCTCTATTAACACCCAGGGTTTCATAATAATCCTTATACTGCAATGCCATATTCCTTCATCCTTTGATCGGCGTCCATGGACAGATGGGCTTTCAATGAAGGCGTCGATCGATTTTTAATTTATAAATAAACGCTTTTCCCTGGCTTAAATATAATCACAAAGTCTAAGTAATCAAATATGGAGAGATAAAATTCTAATTACCGCTTTCTCTCAAGATCCTCTTGTCGCCCACCCTGATGGTAACCCTTATCTTATCAAAGTATTCTATCAGGGGTGTGGAGTATTTACGCGAGGCCTTTGTGATATCTTTGAATTGAGATATTGTTATCTCCTTGTTCTCTCTGAGGAATGCCACGAGGTCGACTCTCAGATCGGCGATAGCGTCGCTGTGAAAGAAAAATTCCTCCTTTATCTTGACCAGTATGCCTTTTTCAACCAGCATGTCCAGTATACTCCTCACCTCCGATACATTTGCAGATACCCGGTCTACAAGTTCTTTGAATACGGGAGGAGAAAGGCCTTCGCTGGAATATATCTCTATAATACTTCTTTGGATTTCCTCCTGGGATTCGCTCAATGCCGTTGCATAATCGGAGAGCCGAAGCTTATTCCTCTCTCCCGTAATCTTACCGGATTTGGTCAGTCTGGTTAAGGCCTGGTTGAATAATTTTACTTCTAATTCTTCAGGGAGCTTGGTCTTCAGTTCCTCTTTTGATATCCCCTCCTTCATGGGGTTGGTCTCATGGTATTTCTCTATCTTATCCAAGATGGTTTGCGCCAGGTCTTCATAGATCTTCGGATGGATCACCTTGAGATTGTCCTTATCGAACCTCACCAGTTCTCTCCTGGACATCAACCCCTGAAGCAGGGTAGACAGTCTGGAGGGGCTTATATTAATCCTCATCTGTAACTCTCGTGAATTCAATCCCCTGAACCCGGAGTTACGAACATGGACTCTTATGATCTCCTCATCCTTGCCCTTCTGAAAAATGTCCAGGTCAGTAAGTATCTCTTTGAAGAATTTTTTTCGTTTTGTAGGATAAGAGTCAAGAACCTCTCCCCCCCCTATGGTATAAACCGGGGAGTAACTCCTGACAATGAACTTGTCCCTGTGCATGGCCACCGCCGGGGCCTCCATCTTTAAACGGGCGAATGCCGCCTCTCCGGGGGGAAGGTTTTCCCTGTCAAAGAATAAGATGCTTGCAAGTATCTCACTTGTACCCGTGTGAAACCGCACCCTTGTTCTATTCTTAATGGGTTTGGGAGAACTGGGAAGGTGTTCGAAGTAGACGTCCACCAAGGCGGTCGGGGCTATTGTTCCCGGGGAAATGAGGACCTCTCCTCTCTTAACGGAGAACTTGTCGATCCCCTGCAGATTGAGCGCTGTCCTCAGCCCGGCCGTAACACTTTCCGCAGGTTCATTATGGACCTGCATACCCCTGACCTTTGTCTCTATCCGAGAAGGAACAATCTCCACTGCCTGTCCCAAGGAGAGGCTTCCGGAAGATAAGGTGCCGGTGACCACCGTGCCAAATCCCTTCATGGTGAATACCCGATCCACAGGCAGTCTCAACAAACCTGTGGATGATCTTTCTTCCACCTTATGGCACAGATCCTCCAAGGCGATCAATAGTGAGGGAATCCCCTCACCGGTAACGGACGAGATGGGTATAATGGGGGAACCTTCGAGGAAAGTGCCCTTTACATATTCTTCGACATCTTCCTCAACCAGATCCAACCATTCTTTGTCCACCATGTCGACCTTAGTGAGGACGATCAGTCCGTTTTTTATCTTCAGAAGGCTACAGATTTCCACATGTTCCCTCGTTTGAGGCATAACCCCTTCGTCAGCAGCGATAGTCAAGAGAACCAAATCGATACCGCCGACACCCGCCACCATGTTCTTAACGAACTTCTCATGACCCGGAACATCCACTATTCCGACCCTTTGCCCACTGGGTAGCGTGAGAGGGGCAAATCCCAGCTCAATGGTTATCCCTCTGAGCTTCTCCTCTTTTAACCGATCAGTATTGACCCCTGTGAGATATTTTATTAGAGATGTCTTGCCGTGGTCTATGTGACCTGCAGTACCAAGCACAATATGTTTCATTTGTTTTCCTATGGCGCGGGTTGTCGACCCTGAGAGCGTGTTTGAAAAATTGAAAAAAGCCTGTGCGCAAATGGCCATCTTTCATTTGCCACTTTACACTTTTATTACTTTAAAAACATTAATGCAAATTAATCCTAAGGAATTGCGAATTGAGAGATTTAGGAATTACATAAGGTATTGAATTCATTAATATATTTCAATTCCACAATCCCTAATTTCCTTAATCCCTCAATTTATTCATCGGTATTCCTTCAAGAAAAAGTGTAAACTACTTTATACTTTATAGCTTTTATGAAGAATGCCCGCAAATGCGATGTTACCAAACCAAGAATATAATAGTCAACAAGAAAAACGCCGCGTGCCGGTGAATGCGAAATTGGTTTCCAAATGTCTGTTATAAGAGCTTTGAATTAAAAAATGACTTTTCACTTGACAAGGTGCTTTTTTATGATAGTTTGAAATGTAATTTGAATGGGAAGTGAATGCCGTTCATAAGGTAAAACAGATTTAAGTATCTTATTAGTTATCATTTAGGAAGGAGGTGAATAAGATGGGCGAAGGTAAATTATGCGGAAAATGCAATGAAAATGAAGCTACATGTGTATGTAGTGAATGCGGGATCGATCTTTGCGACGTTTGCAAACAGGAAGTTTCCATGGACGCAACCCACCCGGCAGCACGGATCAAGGGTTATTCCAAACCTGGCGCTCTGACAGCCGGTACAGTGACGAAGATCGTTTGTACCCCTTGCCTTGCGGAAGTTGATGTCTTTGATTAAGATTTAACCCGACAGCCCCATCCCCTTTCCGTGGGGGAATACCGAAGGCTTTTTCACAAGAGTTGCCGATCGCAAGATCACTCTTTTGGGCTTTAGGGGCTACATAATTTAAACTAACAATGGGAGAAAGAATAAATGGGAGACGATCAGAAAAAAGTCATCGCAAAAGTGGGAAGCACAGAAGTTGATGTGTCTACCACAGTGAGAGACGTCAGGGGCATTGAGGATCTGGTCAAGGATTCTATAGAGACCGCGTGGGCCGAAAACCTGCTTAACCAGATCAAGATTTGGCTAACGCCTTATCCCCATGCCACTGATATAGCAGAGTGGGACAGGATGCTTTTGGAGAAGTACCCTCCCCTTTACACCGTTACCAGAAAAGAATGTCTCGATTGCTTCCAGGGCCCTTGTAACCTGGAAAAGGGAAAAGGGGCTTGCGGACTAGACCTTGAGACATTTCAGGCAAAGCTCTCTCTTCAGTCGGCGTGTAAGGGTCTCGCAATGCACATGTCAACCTGCAAGGAACTTCTGGAACATTGCCTGAAGGAGTTTGGGGAAGACAAGGAAGTGAAGTGGGGGAAAACCCTGGTTTACGGCTTGATGAACGTAAGCATACTTATCTCCAAATCGCCGACTACTCTGGGGGAAGTAAGGGAGGCCTTATCCTACGCTGAAGGTCAGCTTCCGGAGCTTTTGGCGGCAGGCGGCTCAGGGGGTGAAGGCAACGCCATTGACTTGGAAGCAAAGGCATTCCACGCCGGCTCCATTATCCTCTTTGTAATGGACCTCACTGAGTGGCTCAAGTTCAGCCAGTTCGATTTTACCTGGGCCCCGGATAAAGAATTGATGGAGATACCAAACTATCCGGAACCTATTTCGGATTCGGGACTCGGTACTGTGGATACGTCAAAACCTGTGGTAGTATTTATTGGAAACGATTTCTTGCCGGCCTGGATGTCAATCCAGTATATGAAGGAGAACGGCCTGGAAGACAAGATAGAGGTTGCGGGGATCGGTTCGGTCGGACATGACATGATCCGTTTTCATGAACAGGCAAAGCTGCTCATATCCGCAACAAGGGCCAATAAGGCCTTGAGACTCGGCCTGGGGGATGTAATAGTGGTCAGCGATTCCTGCTGCAGGATCGATGCAATCGAAGAAGCAGGCAAGACCGACGCCAAGGTGATAGCCACCAGTTTCAATAATTCCTACGGTCTGGACGATAGGGCACCTGATCCCGTGGACGAGATACTGAGTGATCTTGAAAAAGGGGCCTCCGCGGTAATGATATCAGACCCCAAGAAGGCCGGTGAGGTCGCTGTTAAGCTTGCGCAGAAGATGAAAGGCAAGAGAAAAGACAGCTACCTCTTAACCGCAGACGAAATAAAAGAATACGCATCCAAGTGCACGGACTGCGACGCCTGCTATAGGGCCTGCCCGGCCAATTTGGTAAGCTGTGAAACCTTGAAGGCGGCGAAAGAGGGAGATTTGACCAAGCTGGCGGATATCTGTGACCAGAGTTCATACTGTGGGAAATGCGAGGATGCGTGCCCTGAAGACATACCCCTTATGAGTATGTTTCTTGCGGCAAACCCCCAGGCTATCGAAGAGGACAACTTCAAGATGCGAGCAGGGCGGGGGGCTATCACGAGCAACGAGGTAAGGGACATAGCCATAACCATGTTCAGTATGCCGAGCGCTGTCTCTATAATAGGTTGCGGTAACTACCCGGGAGCAGGCAATCAAGTAGCGGAGCTGGCAAAAGAGCTGGTGGAGTGCAACTATTCCGTTGTGGTTTCGGGCTGTATAGCACAGGATGTGGCCCGGTTTAAGTACCCGAAGACAGGGAAAAACCTCTATGAAACGTATCCGGCACTCTACAATCCGAGGTGTCTGTCAAACTGTGGTGGATGTTCGGCACAGGGCCTTGGAGCAACCGCGCCGTTTTATAAACTCGGATACATAGCCTTTAGGAACCCTTACAAATCAACCTTTGCACAGGAAGCTGATTTCATATTCAGGTTTGCCGCTACCATAGTCATGTGGGGACCGGCCACGGATCTCGCTTATTCCGTGGCGGCAGGTCATGCCAGGGCAGGTATTCCGGTCATCGTAGGTCCAAACGGATGGAAGTTCAAACGATACCTGCTAGGGAACGAGTACAACAGGGACAATTGGTGGATGATACATGGAAACACTGGTGAGAAAAAAGAAGTGGAGCCCATACCTGAGCATCTCATAATGCCTGTGGAGACCATAGAAGAGGTCCTCGCCATTGTGCCGAAACTCAGCTTCACGACCCAAGAGATGGACACCGCCCGCCAGAACAAATTCGATCTCTGGCTCAATACTTGCAAGAAAAAGTTCGGTGAGTGGCCCGATGACTGGCACTATTACGTTAAGAAAGAGATAGAGATGCCAATGACAAAGAAGGCCAAGATGCTCAAACTCCTGGAGGCGGATCATGGCTGGGAGATAGACAAGAAACGGGGCAGAATTGTCAAGGCAAAACACAGGGACGGGAGGATGCTTGAACCGGGTGATTATATAGACCAGTACGGGTTTAAGTCAGGCCAGTATATAACCACCCTGAAGAGGCTTGTCTATGGAGTGCGTAAGGATAGGGCGGATTAGGAACCTTCGAATTTGTTCTACAAGAAAAGGAGTAGAGAGATGGTGTTAACACCCGACGAAACGTCAAAGCTTCTGAAAGAGGAGAAGAAGAGCCTCCTGGTGGCAGGGTCGATAGCCGGTACCTTGGAGGTGGGTAGAAAGAAACTTCTCGATTATGTGGTAGAGGTTGCCAAGCTGACCGATACACCGATAGCGGCCACAGGCAATACGATGTTTCAATTGAGGAAAAACAAAGAGATAAAGGCCAAGAAGATGATGGCCGCTGATCTGGTGAACTTCTTGAGGGTTGAAAAGTGGGAGGAGCCTCTCACTCCGGAAAGACCGGAACTCCTGATTTTCATCGGCTACTATCCGGATATTGCAAGGATGTTGGTCTCTACCATTAAAGACCAGAAAACCATGGTATTGGATAACAGGTATATGGAGGCGGCCACTTATTCGCTCCCTGATTTGACGCTTGCCAAGTGGGCCGAGTTCTTGAATGAGACGATCGACAAGCTGAAATAGAAAGTTTGTGAGCAATGGCCCGACTATGTGTTATA
>JAUXHQ010000131.1 GCA_030621455.1 Deltaproteobacteria bacterium | reverse complement strand
GAATATTGCGTGTAGCACAGCCTCGCGGGGACCTGCGTACAGCATGTCAAAACCGTAGCCCGATATCTCCAGTGAATTGGGCTCAAAGTAGAGTTCCGCCATCTTTCGTATAGCGGCATCCCGAACATCGGCAGGGATGTCACCCGGTTTCAGTTTCCCAAGCAGCATGTGAATGATAGCGCCATCCGCATTATACTCCTTCATGGCCATCTTGACCAGCTCTTCATGTGCCCTGTGCATCGGGTTACGGGTCTGGAAGGCACAAACCTCTTTCCACCCATGCTTCTCAATGTGGTCCCGGAGTTCTACGGCGGTATTAAATGTCTCGGGGAAGTCAGTCTTAAAATAAGAATAGCTCAATACCTGGATAGGACCGGAAACGAAAAAATTGCCAACTGAATTGAAGGCTGCAACCCCGGGATGATTCTCATCCGTGGTAAGGAAAACCTTCTCTGTCATCATCTTCATATCATCTGCGCTCGCCTCTTCGATAGCTTCCACGTCCTGGATGGCCAAAACCGGGTTCCCTTCAACATTGGGATCACGAAGGGCAATGCGTTTGGCGCCTTTGATAGCGGATACATCTTTTAGTACATTCACGATAGGCGCCGGCCAGAGCAAACCGGAAGTGGTCTGCATCTTCTCGGCAACGCTTTTGGAATCGGCGAGGTTCATGTATCCCGTCAGGGGGTTAAAGTAACCGGAACCCAACATAACGGCGTTTCCGGCCGCAGCGGAAGACATTATTACAGACGGTAATCCTTCAGCCTCCTTGATCAGCGCTTCGCGTTTTGCATCATCAGCAACATACAACGGGTTTAGTTTGTCGGATCCGAACGGCTTAATCATCACACTCCTCCTTTTTCTACACTTCGTTGTTAAAAATTATTATTCAAGACCTTACTTTTCTATTTGTTTTTTGCTTTCCCTCTTATCCTTCTTTAACCTTCTCTCCCGGAATAGCTCGAATAGACCAGGGCCACTGTTCGATAAATCATGTGAGCAAATTTGGAGAACGGCAGGTAGGCCAGGAGATAAAATACCAGGACAAGGTGAACAAAATATAACGAGTAGGCCAGCCCGGCCAGATGGGCCAACCTGGTGAGTTCGGTGAGTATCCCTGAGATAGCTATGAAATAGACCACCATTATGAATACCCAGTCAAAGTATGTGCTTTTGCTCTTCTCTTCTTCCTCCTTGAGTCTGTTGGAAATGATGATGGTGCAGCCCACGAATAGAGCAATAGCGCCCGCATTTGCCAGGAGTTTTACTGGGTTCCACTGGGCAAGGGGAAGCATGTGTTCAAATCCGAGAAAGTATATGCCCAGAAATACAATCCCCGTCACTATTGCGAGAGCTATGAACGAATAAAAGATAAGCAGGTGGGCAATGTACCGCCATCGATTCCTGTCGCACTCCATGAATTTCGAGTGCTTAAAAATATCAACGAGGGTTGGAATCACGTGTAGCTTTATGAAATCTCCTACAGGCAGTTTTTTAGACACACTGGGATGGACACCATGCTTCATTCCGTTCCAGAACCTGGCGACCCCTACAATGAGCGATATGCCCATCAATATGGAGACCGTGATAAAGAGGGGGTCAACGATATAATGGGGGACAAATTTCTCAAATACGATCTCACCCTGCGGTATATTGAGATGGCCCGCAATCCCCATAAGAAAGAGGAGGATAACCACAGGGATGCCGAGGAGAAGGGGGAGAAACTTTGAATCGCTTAGCGCCTTGCCGAGAATGCCCGGAAAGGCGTAGTGCATAAAACTGTAATTTCTGACGGCAGCCAGAACGTCACCTGGTTTTGCCCCTCTTGGACAATATTGAGAACAATCGTTGCACTGATGGCAGAGCCATATATCCGGGTCAGTTACCAGCCTGTCCTTCAACCCCCAGCCCGCCCATATCATCTCTTTTCTGGGGAACGGATTCTTTTCAGGGGATAGCTTACACACGACAGAACATGTGGCGCACTGAAAACACTTCTTCAGCGTATCCCCGCCAAAGTCACCTACCTTCTTGACAAAATCCATGTCAGGTTCTATGAGCTGTCTGTCCGCCATTTTTTTCACCTCAATGTAAGTGATACCTTATACTGCCATAAGTTGCGCTTTTTCGAGCACCAAATGCCGAGTTGTGCAAGCTTTCAGTAAGACAGTCGATTATACACTCTCGCGCCTTGCACTCCATGCTCATTACTCTCCGAAATTGCGACAAATTATGACCCCGTAAGGTATCGTCGGTTTACACTTAGAAACCCTTATACGGGTTTGGACCAACCTCTTCTATCGTCTCCATGAAATCATCAAAAATCCCAGGTAGCTTGTCGTATTCATCGATGGACAATTCGAGGACACGCACCCTCTCAGACTCGAGCACAAGCCTGTCGAGGGTCTCCTTTACCTTTTCCAGCCTGTAATTCGCCAGTTCGCTGCCCTTAATATAGTGACACTGATAATCGTCACCGTACTTGCACCCGATGAGGAGAATCCCATCTATACCCTTTGAAAGGGCGTCTGCGACCCACACGAGATTAACGTTCCCTAAACACCTTAGGGGGATTACCCTTATGTAAGGATTATAGGAAATACGTTTTCGACCCACTATATCCATTGACGGATAGGCATCATTTTCACAGAGGAACGCTACAACCCTCGGTTTTTCCTCATCTTCATCGGGCACCTCTATGGCCTTTACCATTGAGCCTATAATATCGACGGAGTAATCCTTGAAGGATATTATCCTCTCCGGGCATGAGCCCATGCAGATGCCGCACCTTCGACACCTCGTGGGGTTCGGTAGCGGGTTGCCCTTCTCATCCTCATTATACATGCCGAACGGGCATTCTTCCGTGCACCTCTTACACTGAGTACACCGCGACATGTATAGATCTGGATAACTCATATCCCAGGACCTTGGATGTAGCGCCTTGCCCTGAGACGTCAGCTCAACACACTGTATGGCCTTGAGCGTAGCTCCGGCCGCATCATCGATACACGCAGCGCTGTCCATGGGCTGTCTGCCGCACCCGGCAGCATAGATGCCTGTCCTTCGCGTCTCATAAGGAAAGCATATATAGTGCGAATCAGGAAACCCGTACTTCAACGCGGGTAGTTCGGGACCCTGTCTGTAGGTTAGGTTTAAGGTGTCGGACGGTATGATGATATCTGTTGGCCCTGCTTCCTCTTCTTCCTTTTTCTCTTCAGCGCCTTCTTCGGGTTCTTCGACGGTTGCACCCTCCACCTCTATGCCAACCGAGGGGACCATGCCCGTCGCCAAGACCACCATCTCGGCGTTCACCTGGATCTTCTCTCCAAGGAGGGTATTATCCACATCTATGACAAGGTTATTTCCGGGATCTTCGGACACGCTCACAACCTCACCCTTTGTCAGAAAGATACCATCATCTTCCTGTACCTTCTTGTAAAAGATCTCATTCTGACCGAGGGTTCTCATATCTTTATAAATGATGTAGACCTTTGCGTCACTATCGTGGTCTCTTATATATTTGGCCTGCTTAAGTGAAGTGAGACAGCAATAAGAAGAGCAGTAGGGCAAGTGGTCCTTATCCCTCGACCCGGCGCACTGGATAAAGACCACACTCTTCGCCTCTTTCCCATCGGAGGGCCGGGCAAACTTTCCATTCGATGCCATCTCCTCCACCATGACATTCGTTACTACATTTGGAGATATCCCAAAACCGAGGTGTTCGAGTTTTGTGGCATCATAGGGCTGCCAGCCCGCAGCCTCCACTATGGCCCCAACCCGCACTGTATCGGAGCTTCCGTTTTGGCTTATGGTAACATCAAACATACCGGGGGCGCCTTCTGTCTTCTCTATCTTGGCGCCTGTATAGACCTTGATCTTTGTGTTGGACTTCACCTCCTTGACCATGGAATCTATGCCTGTCTCCTGTATATCCGTATAAGGCGGCGTTTTCGGATACTCCTTCCAAAGCTTGGCCATCCAGCCGCCAAGCTCTTGCTCTTTCTCAACCAGAACAACATCGGATCCTGCTTTTGCAGCATCGAGTGCTGATGTTATCCCCGTTATTCCGCCACCCACCACGAGAACGGTCCTGTCTATCTCTTCACTGAACGGTTCGAGAGGCTCCATCTTTCCTGCCTTAACAAGTCCCATCCTCATGTAGTCTTCTGCAAGCATCTGTGTATCTTCATCATTCGGAGGGTGGCACCATATGACGTGTTCCCTCAGATTTACCCTTTCCATGGGGATGGCAGTAGGGTCGTATGAGAAGACCTCGGTCTTCTCCCTGGGCGAACACCCGGCAATGACCACGGTATTCACCCCTTCCTTTTTCATGTCGCCTTCTATAAGGGCGGATCCTTCTTTCCCGCACAACGCAGGGTGGTTTTTGCATATGGGAATGCTGTATTCGGAAGTGGCCACTTCGGCCAGGGCATCGATGTCGAGGGCCTCGCCTATTCCACAACCACTACATATATAAACCCCGATCTTTTTGTCCATGGTTACCTCCTTATACTTTGAATGGCCTTAAGAGCTGCTCCCGTTGCATCCTGAACCGAGTCTGCAACCCCTGTAGGTCTCTTGGCGCATCCGGCTGCATATACACCCGGCTTCTCCGGATCAGAAACCATAAAGCCGAAATCATCACAGGTTATGTCCACGGGGATCTTATTTCCCAGCGTATTGGGGACTATCCCCGTCGCCAAAACAACGAGATCTGCCTGGGCCTTGATCTTCTCACCTGACAGCGTGTCTTCCACCTCCACTATGGGGTCCTTGGTACCGGGGTCTTCTTCTACCTTTGCCACCTTTCCCTTGATAAGGGACACCTTCTCATCACTCTCCACCTGTTGATAGAAATCTTCATACCTCCCGAGAGCCCTCACATCTATATAAAAAATCGTGGCCTCGGATTCAGGATATTGGTCTCTTACATACGTGGCCTGTTTCAGGGATGCGAGACAGCATACGCCGGAACAATACGGCAGATGGTTCTCATCCCTCGAACCCGCACACTGGGCGAAAATAACCTTCTTCACCTCTTTTCCATCGGATGGCCGCAATATTTTGCCTTCCGTGGGCCCATTGGGAGCCGCCAGCCGCTCCATCATGACATTGGTTATCACATTTTCGCAGGTTCCGAATCCCATGTTGTCTATCTTTGCGGCGTCATAAGGTTCCCAGCCTGTGGCCACAACTATGGACCCGACCTTTACATTCACAGTCTCCGGTTGCATATCGAGGTCAATGGCGTCGTATGCGCACGCATCCAGACACCTCTTTGCGTCATCCGTTCCGATTATCTCAGGGGCGAGGACATACCTCATGGGGAATGCCATATAATGAGGAAGGTAAGCGGCTTTCGTCTTATTCATGCCGAGGTTGAAGTCATTCGTGATCTCTGTGGCACATACCTCTGCGCACTTTCCGCAGGCCGTGCAATTTTCATTCACATACCTGGGGTTCACCCGAATGGACACGTCGTAATCCCCTTCCGCACCGGAAACCGATTCTACCTCCGCCAGAGTATGGCATTCGATATTGGGATTTTTCTTCATCCTCCTGAAGTTAATCTCCAGTCCACAGCTCGGGGGACAGAGTTTGGTGTAGTATTTGTTGATCCTAGCCACCCTTCCACCGAGAAAAGGCTCCTTCTCCACGAGGACGACCTTAGCGCCTGCTTCCGCAGCCTCGAGGGCCGTTGTCAAGCCGCTCATACCCCCTCCAATGACGAGTATGGGCTTTTCATCGGAAATGTTAATATCCGCCATGTTTCCTCCTTGTCTCCCATTGCATAGAATGTAGAATATTATTCATCGAACATGCTCATTTATACATCCTCAAACTACCAGGTAATCACCATCTATCTAAAACCATCCTCCCATGTGGCGGGATGGTGAATTCTTTATTGTAAACCTAATTCAGTC
>JAUXHQ010000145.1 GCA_030621455.1 Deltaproteobacteria bacterium | reverse complement strand
ATGGGAGCAAGATTTGCAGATGCCTGCTAACTTACATGGGCCGTTATATATTCGACAATGTCGTCGGCATAAGATCCCGGCCCAAATGTCCGGGAAACACCCATCTCCAATAATTCCGGGATATCATCTTCCGGTATTATGCCGCCGACGATAACAAGAATGTTTTCCATCCCATTCTTCCTTACCAGCTTCATTACGTCCGAACTAATGATGAGATATCCCCCCACCGAGAAACTGAGCCCGATCACATCAACGTCTTCCTGCAAAGCTGAGTTGATGATATCATCAGGGTCCCTGTACCGCGTGAATATGACCTCCATCCCTGCCTCTCTCAACCTTGTGGCAACATACCTTACCCCTCGATCATGCCCATCTATCCGGGATTTTGTAAGTAAAACCCTGATCTTTCTATCCGTTGCAGCCATTCTCTACTCCTTTAACCCTTATTACTGTGAACTTATCCCAACAAAGACCTCGCCACTACTACCCTCTGGATCTGATTTGTCCCTTCGAATATCTGAAAGCACTTGGCGTCCCTCATCATCCTCTCAACGGGATATTCGGTACTGTACCCATATCCTCCCAGGACCTGAACCGCGTCGGTGGTAACCTTCATGGCAATGTCACTGCTAAAATATTTTGCCATGGAAGCCAGCATCATACTTTCTCTGTTACGATTTAATGCAATGCTGGCAGCCCTGTATACGAGATACCGGGATGCTTCGATCTGGGTTGCCATGTCCGCCAGCATGAACTGGATCCCCTGGAACTCGCAGATCGGTTTTCCAAATTGTACCCTCTCTTTTGCATAGCTCACAGCACAATCGAGAGCGCCCTGGGCCAATCCCACGCCCATGGCAGCTACTATCGGCCGACTCTCGTCGAGGGTGCGCATAACATCCTTAAAGCCCTCCCCCTCTTTTCCAAGGAGGTTTTCCCTGGGAATCCGACAATCCTCAAAGACGATCTCGCACGATGCAATACCCTTTATTCCCATCATCTCTTCCTTCTTTGCGATGATTCTCCCGGGGGTTTCCCCTTCAATTACAAATGTGCTGATCCCCTTTACCCCTTTGCTCATATCTGTCTTCACATAGACAGTGGTCACATCCGCCTGATCTCCCATTGTGTGAAACCGCTTTGTGCCGTTTAATACATAATGGTCACCTTTCAGTTCGGCAGTCGTTCTTATAGCAGAAACATCGGATCCGGCATCCGGTTCGGTAATGGCTATGGCATAGATCCATTCACCGCTCGCCAACTTGGGGAGATACTTGAGCTTCTGTTCATGGGTGCCGGCCAACCTGAAGGCTGCGGAAGCAAGGGATAAGGGGGGACCCGTGAGCACGGCCATGCTTCCGCTCACTCGGCTAATCTCCTCTGTGGTGAGGCAACAGGCCAGAAGATCTCCGCCGGACCCTCCATACTCCTCAGGGAAGAACACAGCCTGGATGCCGATTTCACTCATAGCCCTGTATAGATCACCGGGGAATTCGTCATTCCTGTCGATTTCAGCAGCCCTCGGCGCCACCTTCTCTTCTAAAAAGCTTCTCAAAGACTTTCTAAACATCTCCTCTTCTTCGGTTAGTTGAAAAGGCATACGTTTTAACCTCCTAAATATCTGTTATCAGAAATTTTGAAACTCAATTATGATGGTCTCGTAAAAAGTCAAAAAAGTGAAGTTTTTGTCATTCCTGCTAAAGCAAGAATCTAGTGTTTTCAATGAGTTACCTGACTGCTGGATTCTCGTTTTCACGGGAATGACGACTTTTTACGAAACCATCAATTATGAGCTACAAATGGCTTAAAAGCATAATTCAAATGAGTTTCAAAATTTCCGGTTATGAATTATACCCATCTCCGCTTCTCTTTCCGTGCCTCCAGCACCTCGAAGAATGCGTTCAAGCGCGTATCTATCTGTGCATCGGAGAACATCTTCGGATCTGCCATGTCCGCTTCAAGGCATAACCCGGGTATGCCGTACTTCCTCTCCATCTTTTCGAGGATAGTCAGCTGGCTCTTCCAGATCCTGCAGCTTTTCGCTGTAAAGAAGATCAGCCCATCGATCTGGTATTCCGGTATTATCTTGTCTATAAGGGACAGACCCGGCTTTGCCATATTATTGCCAAGCATCGTTCCGGTGTAAAGCGCCTTCACAAAAGTATGAACCGGATCTCCCTCAGGATCGATAAGGTCCGGCCTGGGGAACATCTCCCATGGATACCTCCCGGAAATTGGGTTGGCGCCGTAACTCGTAAGCTTACGGCTGAAATGTCCCAAAAACCCCCATGGAAGCCACCCATCCCAGAAGACCCTGTGTTTCTCTTCCGGAAGAATGGCGGGTATATTATTTTTAGACCTCTCTTCCAACTCCGCCCTCAGTTTCTCATAGTACGGTATGGTCTCGGGTTTTCCCATTAAATATATTACAGGGGCGAGACTCACCCCGTAGTCCCATAATGTCCAGGGAGACGGGACCTTCTTGAAATACTCCAGGCAGTCGTTCCGTATGGTTGCCGTCTTCTTTAGCACGCGAAGGATCTCACGCATATGGTCATAGTCAAAGGGCTTGCCACAAATCTCTTCCATTGTGGGGATAAGAATCTCCTTAAATTGCCTCTCTAAATACGGTTCCAAAACCGCATAGTCGGATTCCTGGTAGGGTGTCGTCACCTCGATACCCGCAACCTGAATGCCGAACTTGCGATAGAGGGCCTCCGCATAGTGAGACATCTCAGGACAAACCCTGCCTGCGATCATTAGATCGGGTATGGGGAGCACCACATCCTCCCTCACGGGGATCCCCCTCTTCACCGCCTCGGCCATGCCCATATGCATTCTGTGATAGGAACATGTGTCCGGGAGTTCACCTGTACTGTCGGCTATTTCTAGGACGTGTTCACCAGCTTTCCTTCCGGCACAATACGCTGAATACCCCGCCATGAAGTGGCATTTCATGTCCATGGCGTATGCAAATATAAAGGGGACTCCGGAACACCAGGCAACCTTCTCTCCCCTTTCCTTAGCGGTTCTCAACTCTTTCCAGTGTTTATCGACCATGGGGCCCATCAACCTTGTTGTTTCCAATCTATTTAACTTAAATTCCTGTACCATTTAGGCGCCTCCTTTTATGACCTCGACAAATGCCTGAAGTCTGGTTCTTGTCTGTTCCACAGATACGACCTCATGTTCCACCTCGATCATGACTTCCGGGATACCCTCCCTGTCAAAAGTCCGCTTTATGTCCGGATAATAGCAGAGGTGGGGAGGACAAAACTTGACAAGCAAGCTGACCATTCCTTTGGCGTTGTTCTCCCTGACCTTGTCGACCATATAGTCTGACCACAGGGTCTTCCAGTCCCCCATGGTCGGATCGGGTGGTATTTTCTTCATGTAACGGTCAGCCAGTGATCCTAAAGGATCATCACCGGGCGTAACTTCATTTGCGAAGTACCGTGAACCGATGTATATGTCGTCATCAACCACTACCATCCCGGCTTCTTCGATGAGATCGAGGATAGCCGTATGGGGAGTCTGGCAAAGACCGCCGGTCAATATGACCCTCACCTTACCATCGGCAATCGCCTCCCTATTTTCCAGCTCGGGTAGGAGGCTTTCCAACAGTTTACTGTGCTCCTCTTTGTCCATCAACATGCTGGAGTGAACAATGGCCAGCATCTCTCTTGCCCTGATCGTCCCCGGTTTCCTTTTTCTCAGTTCGTATAACCTCTTTAGGAGAGAGCGATTCTTATTATACACCTCGATGCTGTTGTTTAGAGCATCTTTAGTTATTTCCTGTCCAGCCCACCCTTCTATGTTTTCCTTCATCCTTTTCAACTGCTGAATCAGGAAATCCCGAAAGACCGCACCCGGATATAGCGGAGGCAAGTAAAGGTACAAAAAATGGCGAGGCGGAGCGTTCAACTCTATGGTGGAAGGTACCTCCTCTGCCTGAAGACATGACCGGTAGAATATCATCCCATCCATAAAGTCGAGTTTCTCCTTCATCACGTCGTCGATAAAGCTACGGGTCAAGCCACAATTGAAGTTATGTACATAAGAATGTCCCAGGGTAACGGCCTCGTTACCCCTCCACATCACCACGGGCAGCATCCCGGAAGCATGGACGATCTCTTCCGGGATGCGCATGGGGAAACAACCGATAATCTTTTTACCTGTATCCTCCTTCCATTTGGCAACACTAGCGTATGGATCAGTTGACAGCTCCATGAACCTGCTTAAAACCTTTTCCATAACGAGATTCCTCCTTTACGACCATAATTCTAATGGTGGCATTTCACTTAATTAATCAACCAACAAACAAACAAACAAACAAACAAACAAACAGGGTTTGGCTCTTGCCGGGACGAAAAAGGATACGCTCATGCTACGGTTCTCCGGGAGTGTCGCTAAACCGGAAGCTCTTCGAGGGGATTGGTGACAACGTCTCTATCTTTGGTAGCGCGTCCCACGCTATTGCTCCGTTCCAACCTTCTTCCGATAATCTTTTCCGCAAGATCAGTACAAGCAGACAGCTTATCCAAATCAATGCCCGTGGACACCCCCATCTTTTCAAACATGAATACTAAGGCTTCGGTTGGAATATCCCTCGACCCTCCCGGCATATCCGGAGCAGTCCCTATTCCACCCACAGCGCTGTCAAAAATCCTTACGCCCTCCTCAAAAGCAGCAAACCCATTGGCAATTCCCATCCCTTTGGCATCATGGAAATGTACGCTAAAGGTCACATGAGGTAATTCCCTCTTTAAATGTGATATCCTTTCCCTCACCTCCTTAGGGTTCGCCATGCCATGTGTATCCGTCAGGCACACTTCCTGACATCCCAGCTTATTTAATTTTAATACCAGTTCCCGGACAGCCGCAATCGGCGTTTCCCCTTCGTATGCACAACCAAATGCTGTCGCTATCATCGAGCGGATTCTTACGTTATTCTCTTTGCATATCTTAGCGATCAGCTGGATCTCCTTCATCGTACTGGCTACCGGAACACCGAGCGTTCGCATATTATGGGTTTCACTGGTGGAGACCCAGATAAGAACCTCTTTAACGCGGGAGGCGAGCGCTCTCCTGCATGCGATCTCGTTGGGAACAGCAGCAAGATAGATCACGCTGGAACTGCTGTTGAGGGCGTTCATTACCTGCTCAGAATCCACAAATTGCGGAAGCGATTTGGGATGTGCAAAGCTTGTGGCGACGATTTTTTTCACCCCTGTCTCAGAGATCTTCTTAATGAGTTCTATCTTTTTCTCTACCGGTATGTATCTATGCTCGCATTGAAGTCCCTCCCAGGGGCCCACCTCAACTATGGTCACTTCATCCGGCATATTAAACCTCTTTTAGGATCAATGGCTGGCTTCCTTCACCATCCGCCGTTTTAGCAATTCTCATGCCGTAATTACAACAAGTGCTCTTACCTTACCCAAATTTCTGCTGAAAACTTTTAACCTATTGATAATAAAGATATTATACAAAATGTAAATTCTACATTTATCCGTATGGAGGGTTCTCTCGAAGTTTGTGGGTATATAATTAGTATACAATTATTTTCTAGTCTATCAGGTAGGGATCGAAGAAGGGACGAATGAGGGGGGCTGCAGTGGT
>JAUXHQ010000128.1 GCA_030621455.1 Deltaproteobacteria bacterium | reverse complement strand
GCCCATCCATAAATAAGTCTCTACGGTAAATGGGCACTAACAAGTTTCGACCTATGCAGTTGGTCAGGTTTACCGCTTGCCGGCTACTTATTTCGTTTGCTTGTTATGAACTACATTCTGGCATGAGGTTGTATGTATAATGGGTTTATACGTCTCTTATGTATATTTGGATGTTGGCCAGGTCCTTACGTATAACAAGCAAACGAAACAAGCAGCCGGCGCTTAACTGTATCATCAAAGCCACTCCAAGAGACCGGGTTTGTGTAACTGCACAGGTCGACAAGTTTCCAAATTTCTGTTTCAGTGTATTTTCCTAGTTTACCTCTTCCAGAATGATCTTATGATCAATCAAGGATATCCTCTTTATCCTGCTGTTCACTACCTTCTGCTCTCCAAAGATGTTCCTGATGAATACTTGACCATTCTCAGGCTCTATAATATCCACATTCTCCAAGATCAGTTCTTCGTTGCCGTCTCGTTCCAAATACGCGTTAGCTTCGCACATTATTCATCAACTCCTTTAGTTTTCCGGCTACCAGAGACTCTACCATATGGGGTAAAGGCTCAAGCGTAACCCCTATAATCTCTACCTGCTCTTGTAACAGAGGTAAAAGAAACTTCTTGGCTGGGCTGGAAGCAATAGCCTCGGCCATCTTTGGGGAAAGTTCACCGATCATTGAATTTGCAACGATTATCCCGAGAGACCCTATGATTATATCAGCCGAGGCAACTGTCCTGATTATGGCATTCTCGCCGGTTGCGCCCTTATTGGCTCTGGCCTTCATCATTGCGGAGGTAGCAATAGAATTGGTCCCTAATGCTATTATCTCTATCGTTTCCTCAAATTCTTTCTTCAACCTCTTGATGATCGTACTGCCTATCCCACCGCCCTGACCATCAACAACACATATGCGCATTATATATCCCTATGCCCCTAAGAAAAGATAGCATCGGAACCAATGAATGTCAAACAAAAAGGGGGATCCTCAGCAATTGTGCTTAGGGACGAGGATAAAATTCAAGGTAAGTGAAAAAATTGTTTAAGAATATATCAAAATGATTGTCACGTAAAATTTCCAACCTGGAATCCATATAGAGCCAACAGAAAAAGGGGCTAACCAATGTTGGCTAACCCCTTATATTTTCTGGCACGCCCAGCAGGATTCGAACCTGCGACCTACGGATTCGTAGTCCGTCGCTCTATCCATCTGAGCTATGGGCGCAAAGTGGCGGAGAGAGAGGGATTCGAACCCTCGGTGAAGTTTTAGCCCCACACTCGCTTAGCAGGCGAGCGCCTTAAGCCAGCTCGGCCATCTCTCCATAAATATTTATCGGTTCTATGTCAAAATAACTGGATCAATGCGATTCGGAAAATACCGTCTCTTCCCTATACTGTCTGCTACTTTTTATATTTTTGTGTGGCGGAGGGAGTAGGATTCGAACCCACGGACCTTTCGGTCAACGGTTTTCAAGACCGCCGCCTTAAACCACTCGGCCATCCCTCCATAACTTTATGTCAACTAGTCAGCTCTTTTTTCTATTTTATCTATTCCTCCCATGTAATGCCTCAATACATCAGGGACAACGACACTACCATCCTCCTGTTGATAATTCTCAAGGATGGCAACCACTGTTCTGCCTATGGCAAGGCCTGATCCATTCAATGTGTGAACAAACCGGGTTTTGGATTTGCCCTCTGGCTTGTATCGAATGTTCGCCCTTCTAGCCTGGAAGTCCTCAAAATTGCTGCAAGATGATATTTCCACAAATCTGTCTTGGCCTGAGACCCAAACTTCAATATCGTAGGTCTTGGCTGCAGAAAACCCCAAGTCACCGGTGCAGAGGCTCACCAATCTATACGGCAACTTCAATTTCTGTAAGACCTCTTCTGCATCCGAAAGGAGAGCCTCCAGCTCATTGTAAGAGGTTTCAGGGGTAACAAACTTAACCAATTCAACCTTGTTGAATTGGTGCTGCCGTATTAGGCCCCTGGTGTCCTTGCCGTAGCTACCTGCTTCACTACGAAAACATGGGGTGTAAGCAGTATAGTACAGAGGAAGATCACTTTCTTTTAAAATCTCGTTTTGATGAATGTTGGTTACCGGGACTTCCGCAGTCGGTATGAGGAAATAATCGAGTCCTTCCAGCTTGAACAGGTCTTCCTCAAATTTGGGTAGCTGTCCGGTACCGATCATACTCTGCCTGTTCACCACAAAAGGAGGCAAAACTTCAGTATAGTTGTGCTTGTTTGTGTGAAGGTCGTGCATGAAGTTGACCAGAGACCGTTCGAGCTTGGCTCCCCACCCCTTGTACAGGGTAAATCGTGCTCCTGTGATCTTGGAAGCCCTTTCAAAATCCAGTATGTCCAGTTCTTCTCCCAGGTCCCAGTGGGGTTTTGGTTTAAAATGAAACTCAGGGGACTTCCCCCATTTCCTTAACTCAGGGTTCTCATCTTCGCCCTTTCCAACCACCACGGACGTATGGGGCATATTCGGTATATTCAAAATCATCAGATCCAGCGGTTTTTCTTTTTCAACCAATTTGCTGTCCAGTTCCTTTATCCTCCGGGAGACTTCTCTCATAGCGAAGATCTCTGCAGCGCTGTCCTTTCCCTCCTTCTTTAACCTCGCTATCTTTTCAGAAACCGTGTTCCTTTGGAACCTCAATGTCTCTACTTCCTGAAGCAGATCTCTCCTTTCGGAGTCTAGCTTAATAAACACATCGAGATCCAAATCCATCCCTCGTTGTTTCGCTTGCGCCTTAACCCTGTCTATATTCTCTCGAACAAATCTTAAGTCCAGCACTTGTTAGAATCCCCTAATACCTAGTACCTGAACAAACAATGCTATTTTTTCCCAATTCTTGCATCAGGCTTAGATTCTAATCCTCAAAATACTTCAATGTATTCCTGCGGTTAAAATCTTCTTCCTTGACCTTGAAAAGATATCTCATTTATAGATGGACACTACCTATATGAAAACAAGTAATTAATAAAGGCTCTATATGTGTTTCAGGTTGGTGACCAATATTTCCGGCTTTTTGTGAATTAATGAATGATTTTTTTGTAGTTCCCCGAACGAGCCTGTATAGGTGCGTTCGGGGAACGCACCCTACATATCAGCTTTGCCTTTAACTGAGGATTTACAGTACCAACCTGGAATCCATATAGAGCCTTAATAAAAATGCTAAAGCAGATCATAAGCCGAGTTCTGTTCCCCGATCAGTTGCGCTTTACTGACCCGTAGAAGAGTCTTAAGACAAATCAACGAAGCCCCTAACCGGGGTAATGATCATTCATCTAGGCCCGATGTTGCCAGCGGGCTCAAGCGACCTACCCGTCCCGCCATTCGGAAGTCCCCGGAGTGGAGACTGTCCAAATCTTGAACGGGCCGTTTCTGTTCTCCATAATGGAGAAGACGGGACCTATTTGGTCTTGCTCCAGGTGGGGTTTGCCTAGCTCCCCATGTCACCACAGGGACTGGTGAGCTCTTACCTCACCGTTTCACCCTTACCCACAGGATGGCAACCCAAATACGTTGAGTCCCACCGTCAGGGGCGGTTTGTTTTCTGCGGCACTTTCCTTATCCTGTTTCCCAGGACAGTCCGCGTTACGGACCACCCTGCCCTATGGAGCTCGGACTTTCCTCTCGTCCAGTCCGCATTACGGCCTGAACCAGCGATCACTTGATCTGCTCTAGCATGTTTGTTTTTTTTAAACAGTCCCACTAAGGACCAAAGCGTTCCCCCCTTCTCTCATCTATGGCTTTATTGGCAAGTCTGTCAGCATGGCGATTCTTTTCTCTGCTGATATATCTTATGTCATACCGGACAAAATTTTCCAGCAATTCCTTCACATTATTGTACAATACCTTCAATCCCTGATTTCTTACATTATAAACACCATTTACCTGCTTAACAATCAATTCCGAATCAGAAAAGATCCGAACCTTGCTGCCTCCAAGCCTCAAGACCTCCATGAGTCCCAGTATCAGCGCCCGGTATTCAGCAGTATTGTTTGTTTTTTCCCCAAGATATTCTGTTACTTCCCTCACCACATTACCATCTTTGTCCAGAATCACAGCCCCGGCCCCGGCCTCTCCCGGATTTCCCCTGGATGCGCCATCAGTGTACAGGAAGTAATCATCGAGATCCTGGGAACCAAGATCCTCCCCTTCACCTCCATAAAACGCTGCTGCCTGGTGCAGTATCTTCCGGACATCCCCGGCCGAAACCATTGGGAATCTCTGAACCAAGTCCCTAAAACTCAGATTCTCAGCCAGATGTTTCAATACCTTTGCCTTTATTCTATCAGGAATTTCTTTTCTCTTCAATCTCTTATCACATCAATCAACAATTCCAATGATTAGCCGATTATCATCCCCCATGACCCAAGCTTCAGTGCTAGGGGCCATTGGAATCAGGAATTCTTTTTCCAGTAAAGGATTCTATTGCAACTCGGGCAAAAGACCATATCTATTCCTTTCTGTACCTCATTGGCGAGTTGGGGTGGCATATACATATTACATCCTTGACAAAATTCATTTTTTACCCGGACAACGGCGATCCCATGCCTTCCTTTCCTTATATTCTTGTACATCCGGAGTACCTCAGCATCTATCTCCGAGTAAAGTTTTTCCCTCCTTCTTGTCTCTTGTGCGAGTTGTCTCTCAAACTTCTCTAGTTTCTCTTCAAGTTCATTGCTCTCCTTCTCGAATTCTCTGCATGTTTTCTCACAATCTTTCTCTTGCTCTCCCAATCCTTTTCGTAATGCATCAAGTTCCTCTAAAACATTGAGGATGTTGTCTTCCCTTTCACTATTGGACTCCTTGGCTAGAGCTATCTCCTTCAGCGCTGCTTGATACTCCTTGTTAGTCTTGACGGACAGCAGCCTTTCTTCGTGTTTCTCAATCCTCTGGATCTCCTGTTGCAGAATTCTCTCCTCTCGCATCCTGTCTTGCTCCAGTTTCTCCAGTTTCTCCCTCTTCAGATTAGTTACCCTTCTCTTTTCCTTCAGATTCTCCTTTAACAGCTCTGTTTTTTTCGGATACTCCTCTTTCGTTTCCTCAATCTTTTCTATGCTCAAATCTATGGCCTGAAGCTTCACCAGAACACTAACCTGTGGATGCAATACCCTCCTCCTTAACCGAAGTCTGCGATCTTATTCTGTGGTATAGACTTCCATATATGAAAACCTATAGGCCCCTAGAAAAACAATTCATATCGCCCAAAAACAAGAAAAGTGCACCTGAAAGGTGCACTTCCATTCACCCTTTTCCCTCTTATCTTCCATGAATCTATAAAGAGTTCTTTTCAAGAAACACCCTCCTCTCGTATCATGGATAGAATAATTGGTGGGCCCACCTGGGTTCGAACCAGGGACCTACCGGTTATGAGCCGGTGGCTCTTCCAGCTGAGCTATGGGCCCTCTTCAGGAAAAATAATAGCCCTTTCGGGTGACAAAAGATAAATAAATTCACATCCTTTGTCAAGTAAAAAGATGGTTCATTTTTCTATAAAGCTCTTGAGCCTCTTGCTTCTACTTGGATGCCGCAATTTTCTCAGGGCCTTTGCTTCTATCTGTCTGATTCTTTCCCGAGTAACGGAAAAATCTTGACCTACTTCCTCCAGCGTGTGGTCAGCCTTCTCACCGATCCCAAACCTCATTCTAAGCACTTTTTCTTCCCTGGGTGTAAGCGTGGCAAGCACTTTTCTCGTCTGCTCGGATAGGTTCAGATTAATAACAGCCTCGCTTGGCGTTATAATTTTCTTGTCCTCAATGAAATCCCCGAGGTAACTGTCTTCCTCTTCACCAATAGGGGTCTCCAATGAAATGGGCTCTCTGGCTATCTTTAATACCTTCCTGACTTTTTCCAAAGGCAATTCCATCTTCATCGCAATCTCTTCGGGTGTTGGCTCCCGGCCCATTTCTTGAACAAGATATCTGGAAGTCCTGATGAGTTTATTGATGGTCTCAATCATGTGAACAGG
>JAUXHQ010000279.1 GCA_030621455.1 Deltaproteobacteria bacterium | reverse complement strand
TAGAGATCTGCATCACAGCCAGTTTCGGAATAGCAGGTTTTTGTCCCGACACCCCGGAGGAGAATATCTCACCTGAAGCCATGATCAACAAAGCGGACAAATGTATGTACAAAGCCAAGCAGGAAGGCAGAGACATGGTCATAACACACTGCCTATAGGAAACCAAATTTTGCCTATAGTACCCGGCTTGCAATAATCAGGGAAAGATGGGAAGGCTCTCTATCCCGGAACCCTCGGGAAATCCACATAGAATATTCAGGTTTTGAACCGCTTGACCCGAAGCTCCCTTGACCAGGTTGTCTATAGCCGATATCACTATTATCCTCTTAGTTCTCGGATCGAACTGGATTCCGATATCGCAGAAATTGGTACCTTTTACATAAGATATATTAGGAAAGAGACCTGGAGGATATATCCTCACAAACCTCTCTTCCTCGTAGAATTCCGTGTAGGCAGCTATTAACTCTGATTGTGAAATATCTTTGATGGCCTTTGAATATATGGTGCTCAAAATACCTCTATTTACAGGTATCAAATGGGGGGTGAACGAGATTACTACTTCTTCACCGGCGAGGAGACTTAACTCTTGTTCTATCTCCGGAGTATGCCTGTGTTGCCCTATCTTATATGCCTTAAACCCTTGATCAACCTCACAGAAAAGGTGCTCCATAGCAACTGTTCGCCCTGCCCCCGAGACACCCGACTTTGAATCCGCAACTATACTTTGCGGATCTATTGTCTTGTTTTTCAGTAAGGGGGCCAGACCAAGTATGATACTGGTCGGGTAACAACCCGGGTTGGCAACTAGCCTTGCGTTTCTTGCCTGGTCCCTGTAGAGTTCGGGCAGACCATAGACAGCCTCCTTCAAGAGTTTTGAACAGGTATGCCCACAATACCACTCCTCATAAACCTCGGGGGCATTGAAACGAAAATCCGCGCTAAGGTCCACGACCTTTTTCCCTCTCTCCAGGATCTCAGGAACCATATCCATCGCAACCTTATGGGGTAAGGCAGAAAAGACCACATCCGAGGTATCGCAGACAGTCCCTGTGGAAGGAGGGACAAATCTAAGATCCATCTCACCTGAAAAGACCGGGAAAACCTCTGACACACTCATCCCATCAAACTTCCTCGATGTGAGCGCAGTTATATCCACGTGCGGATGTCTCAGGAGAAGTCTGATCAATTCCTGACCCGTGTACCCGCTTGCTCCTATTATGGCAACCCTAACCATCTTTTGCCTCCCAAACAAAAAAGGAAGACCGTAGAGGTCTTCCTTCCGGCACGGCCAATCTCTACCTTTTTGAAAATTGAAACCTTGCCCTTGCCCCTTTCCTGCCATATTTTTTTCGTTCCTTTACCCGTGAATCCCTGGTGATGAATCCGGCCTTCTTGAGGATGGGGCGAAAATCACTGTTTATCTCTAATAGGGCCTTTGTAATACCGTGTCTTATGGCACCTGCTTGTCCGGAAGTGCCCCCACCTTGGACATTGACAAAAACATCATACTTCCCCAGTGTATCTGTTAGTTCAAAGGGTTGTCGTGTAATCATCTTCAACGTTTCTCGTTGAAAGTAGTTATCAAGGGATCTCTTATTAATATTGAACTCGCCGACCCCAGCTTTCAACCACACCCTGGCAATAGATGACTTCCTTTTGCCTGTTGCATAAATTCTCTCTTCCGCCATCATTTCGACTCCTCATTTCTATAACCCAATTGTCACAACCAAAGATGAACACACCAACAACTCCAATTAGAAAATTCCTCTCTCTGGCCTTATGATATTTAATATTTGAAAACCGATACGAAAGATGCCTTATCAAATATCCAGGGGCTCAGGTCTTTGAGCCTCGTGTGGGTGTTTCCCCCCGGCATACACCTTCAATTTCTTGAACATGCCCCTACCAAGGCTGTTTTTCGGTAACATGCCTTTGACAACCAGTCTCAGAAGTTCTTCCGGTTTTTTTTCCTGCAACTTCTCTGCAGTAATAGATTTAAGTCCACCAGGGTAACCGCTATGGCGATAGTAGACTTTTTGCTTCAACTTATTGCCTGTGAGAAGCACCTTTTCCGCATTTATTACAACTATGAAGTCACCTGTATCTACATGAGGGGTATAGATAGGTTTATGCTTGCCCCGCAGTCTCAAGGCAATGTTGCTGGCCAGTCTCCCGAGTACCTTGTCCTGCGCGTCAACAACATACCATTTCTTTTCAACCTCGTTCTTCTTCGCACTGAAAGTCTTCATTCTCTTCCCCTGTTACAATACAATAATATATTAGTGTCTTTCATGTAACTTCAAAGGTTTTTTTACTTATGTGGTTACTCAACTTGATAGTCCAAAGTTCTGCCGTCATGCCGGACTCGATCCGGCATCCAGCTTCATTATGCTGTTGGAATTATTCTGGATTCCGGCTTTCGCCGGAATGACGTCACGAATGAATCAACACCAAGAATATCAATGTGTTAAAAGAACTTTGGACTCTTGAGTTAATTTAGATAGGAGGGAATGGATAAAGAAGAAAGCCATCAACTACCATTATTACGAAAGGAGAATGTAAATGAGAATGTTTTTTAAGATGACCGTGCTGGGCATGTTTTTGGCCCTATGTCTTTGTGCGGGGTACAGCTATGCGCTGGAGACGGAGTTTCACGGGCGCGTTCAGACAAACTTTGTGTTGAGGGATTCGGACGGATTCCAATACGGGTTTTTTGATGACAGCGAGGGTGTGCAGTGGAGGAATGAACTGAAGTTCGACATTATAGCGAGGCTTGAATATGAGGGGATGCCCGCCTTGAGATTAGACAAGATTTTCCTCAGTTACAGGGGCGCGTACGATGCTATCTTTGATGTGACGGACAGGTACGACGG
>JAUXHQ010000156.1 GCA_030621455.1 Deltaproteobacteria bacterium | reverse complement strand
CGTCACTGAACTGCAATTTATAGTATTTTGCGTATTCCCCATTCTTTCTGAGGAGTTCTTCGTGTGGTCCCTCTTCCACGATCTCCCCATCTATGATGACAACTATCCTATCAGCATTTCTGATAGTAGAAAGCCGATGGGCAATAATAAAAGTCGTCCGATCCTTCATGAGGTTTTCAAGGGCTTGCTGCACCTCGATTTCCGACTCTGTATCAAGAGAAGAGGTTGCCTCGTCAAGGATCAGAATCGGCGCATCCTTCAATACAGCCCGTGCTATGGACATCCTCTGTCTCTGCCCACCGGAAAGTTTCACTCCCTGCTCTCCTACAATTGTGTCATATCCCATAGGGGTTGCCATGATAAACTCATGCGCATTGGCAGTCTTGGCGGCCTTCAAAATTGCCTCATCAGACCTGTTGATATCCCCATAGGCAATATTGCTCCTTATGGTATCGTTGAACAAGATTGTCTCCTGAGCGACGATGGCGATTTGTGATCGAACAGACTCAATAGTCGCATCTCTGATATCCACTCCATCTATCAGTATAGCACCGCTTGTCACATCATAGAAACGGGGGATCAGGTTGACCAGTGTAGTCTTTCCCCCGCCACTCATACCGACTAGAGCAACAGACTCTCCTATATTCACCTTCAGGGAGATATCCTTGAGGACTAATTCATCATCATATTTAAAGGAAACACACCGAAACTCTATAGACTTTGAGAAAGGTGGAAGGGGTTTCGCGTCTCTCTTATCCCTGATTTCAGGTTCCGTGTCTAAAATATCAAACACCCTGACAGCGGCAGCCAGCCCTTGTTGAATAATGTTGTTCACCTTACTAAGCTTCTTCACCGGTTCATAAAGCATGATCAAACCTGCAAGGAACGAGAAGAAGTTGCCGGGTGTGGAATACCCCTTTATAACGCAGTATCCGCCATACCAGATAACTAAAGCGGCCCCTAACCCTCCGATGAGTTCCATTACAGGGGAGGACATGGCACGAACCTTCAACGACTTCATAATCGTCCGGAACAGTCGGTTATTTTCATCAGAAAATCTCTTGTTCTCGTATTCCTCCATCCCAAAAGCCTTTACGATCCTATTCCCGGATATTGTTTCCTGCAAAAGGGTTGTTAAGTCTCCCATGACTGTCTGGCTTTGGGTACTCACCTTTCGAAGTCTCCTTCCGAATTTTACAATGGGAATGACTGCAAGTGGAAAGATCAAGAAAGAGAAAATCGCCAACTTCCAATCTCGATAGAATACGACCCCGGTCAGCCCAATGATACTGAATGCATGTTTGAGTAGACTTGTGACCGCATTGGATACCGCCGACTGTATCAGGTTGACATCATTGGTGATCCTCGACATAAGGATTCCGGTGGGGGTTCTGGTGAGGAAAGAGAGGGAGAGTGTCTGTATATGACGATGGAGTTTATTCCTGATATCCGCAACCACTCTCTGGCCTACATAGCCCATTAAGTAGGCTTGTCCATAGTCGAATACCCCCTTCACTAAGTACAGCAAGATGATCGCCATAGGGATCAAATGAAGCATAGAGATATCTTTATTGATAAATGTATCGTCTATTACAGGCTTCACTAAAAAGGCGACACCCGCGGTAGCAGCGGAAACAAACATCATGCATATCATGGCGCCCAGTAGTCTGAACCAGTAGGGCCGCACAAACTGAAGTATACGCTTATATAGTTCCAATGTTTTCTATCTCTTTAAATGTCCTCAAGATTATCCTGGCAGTAACCCTCAACCGGTCTTTGATCTCTTGGGGGGGCTGGTTTAAGAGGAATGGTAAGATCTTGATCTCATTTTCCTTAGAATCCGTTCTGTCCATACGACAATGCCGATGGGCGATTCGTTGGCTGTCTTAAGGAGCATGTATGCTCCCAGTGCACCTAGACAAAAGTTCGGTGTCCATAAAGCAACGGAAAGAGGTATATTCCCATTTTTGGCCAGGATCTCCCCGAAAGTGAGCAAGCAATAATAGATGAGGATTACCCCCAAACTTAGTACAAACCCCCATAGATTTCCGGATGGTTTCGATTGCACCCCCAAGGGAACGGAAAGCAGACCAAACACCATACACGCGAAAGGGAGCGAGAATTTCTCATAGAGGACCTGTAACGGATGGAAGCAATTTTCCTCTTTCGCCCGAAGCGCTCCGATTTTTTCCTGTAGTTCGGCAACCGACATCTCCTTGTACTTCTTGTTCAAGGCCCCTTTCTCCTCAATCATCGTTCCTAAATTAAGGTTTATATCGTAGGTATCGAAACCGATCTTTTGATATGTGTCCAGATCCCTCCCGGTTCTGTGGATGTTACCGTCGATCAATCTCAGGGTAACAATGAAAGACTTAGGATCGGAGATTATATACCCTTCTCTGGCAATGATCGTATGAGCTTCCTCTGTCTCTCTTCCCTCTGAGACTAAAACGCCTTTCAATTTCTTGCCTCTCACGGCTATTTCATTGACATATAAGACCAATCCCTTAAAATCACTGTTGAATGTTCTCTCTTTTATCCCAATCCTAGCTTTGGTCCGTGCAATATTGAAAATCAACTCACTATAAGAATGATTTGCCCAGGGGAGAACGTGTATGGCCACAACGGAGGCTGAAATGTAACAGATTAAAGAGACAACCATTATAGGCGTAAGCAGATCATAGAGGCTTATTCCGGAAGCCTTCATCGCAGTGATCTCATTATCCCCGGAGAGTCTCCCGAGAGCGGACAGAACCGCCATTAACAGAACCATGGGGATGGTGTATACAAGAAAGGAAGGTATCGTATAGAGGATCAACCTCAAGATGTCAATAACCCTCACTCCTTTGTTAACCACCAGCTCTGTCAACTTCAGGATGGCGTTCATCAAGAAGAGGAGGTTAAAGACCAGAATCCCAACCAGAAAAGGGCCTATAATCTCTTTAATTAAATAAAAGTGAATCGTCTTTTTCATAACAGTGCCAAAAGGATCGCATCAACCCGATAACATCTCGGCGGCAATTTTCGCTGCCCTTTGAGAAGCTCCGGGGCTCCCCAGCTTTCTCTTCACCCAGGATAACTCGTTCTTCATCTTAAGGCGTAACACGTTGTCTTCCACTAGGTCTATAACTTCTTCGGCAATCCTCTCCGGCGTAACTTCTCTCTGAATTAATTCAGAGACTATTCGCCTCCCTGCCACCAGGTTTACCAACCCTATATCCGTAACCTTTATCAATAATTTCCCGATCAAGGCTGATATAGGAGAGACCTTGTAAATTATGACCATGGGAGCGTTCATTAACGCCGCCTCCAAGGTAGCTGTCCCTGAAGCTACTACCACGACATCGGAAACATTTATTACATCATAGATGTTATCCTCGATCACATCGATCCTTGCAGCATTCGACGTCTTACTGATGATTTCTTCTATTTCGGCTTTACTGACGGTAGGCGCTACTGGTAACACGAACTGGGGATCGTTCCACCTTATGTGCAGTATCTCGGCGGCCCCCAGCATCTCAGGCAAGAGGAGATTAACCTCGTTCTTTCTGCTTCCGGGAAGCAACCCTATGGTTATCCTGTCCTTGTCAAGTTTGAATCTCTCCAAGGCTTTCTCTCTGGAAAACTCCGATCTTACCGCATCGACCAAAGGATGTCCCACAAATTCAACATCGAGCCTTTCCTTCTCGTAGAATGAGGTCTCGAAAGGAAGAATTACCAACATCTTGTCTACAAGACGAGCGATCTTCTTGACTCTACCCGGTCTCCATGCCCACACCTGGGGACCAATGTAATATAGGACCGGGACCCTTTTTTTTTTGGCAAATTTAGCAAGGTGAAGGTTAAAATCAGGATAGTCTATTAAGATAACTAGATCCGGACGGTAAACTTCAAAAGATTTTTTCAGATCCCTTAACGCCTTCAAGATCGTCTTTAACTTGGGAAAGACCTCCATCACCCCGACAACAGCCATATCAGAAGAATCAAATAATATTTCGGCTCCCATCCCCCTGATCTTCTCGCCCCCTATTCCGTAGAAGTGTATACTGGGGTCCAGTTCCCTCGCGGCCTTAATCAGATTGGAGCCATGAAGGTCTGCTGAGGCTTCTCCTGCAACTATAAGGATTCTCTTTGATGACTCATCCAAGGTTTCATCCCTTCATCGTGAACCTTGCAATTGAGTATAGGAATCAGCATAATTCCTCTCCGATCGTTTGATCTGGCTTAGGATCTGCAGGGACACGGACAGTGCCCTTTTCCCGTCATAACAGGACACAGGGAGAGGCCTCCTTGTAATAACCGAATTGACAAAAGATTTGATTTCCTCTTCCAGAGAATCCCTTTCGTCTATTGTAACATTGTTTATCTCAATCTTAGGTAAGCCGCCATCTTCTTTGCCGTTTTCAACCTTATTGTACAGACCGACCTTCTTCGAGGCAAAATCTATTGAGATATAAGCATCCGGCTGGAAGATACGAATCTTCCTCATCGGCCTCTCAGAAATCCGGCTGGCGGTTATGTTGGCTATACACCCGTTGACGAAGGTTATTCTGGCATTGGCAATATCCACCTTTGACGAAATCACAGGGATGCCCACTGCATCGATCCTCTCTATCCCGGAATTAACGAAGTTCAATATGATATCAATATCGTGAATCATCAGATCCAGTACCACATCTATGTCGGCGGACCTTTCGGTAAAGAAGCTCAACCGATGGGATTCGATGAACATAGGATTATTCAAGACGTCTTCTATTGCAACGACAGCCGAGTTGTATCTCTCCAGGTGGCCAACCTGAAAGATCAAGTTCTTGCTTTCTGATCTCTCTATAAGGCTTTCCGCTTCTTCAAGAGTTGTCGCCATAGGTTTTTCAAGCAATATGTCGACACCATTGTCAAGGAAATCGCTCGCAACTTTGTAATGTAAAGTGGTAGGAACAGCTATGCTCACCGCATCTACACTGTCCAAAAGATCCGAACAATCGAAAAAGGCCTTGGTACTAAAGCGGTTGGCGATCTCTAATGCCCTTGCATGGTTTGTGTCAACGACACCAACGAGTTCAACCTGGGGAAGCTTTGAGTACTTTTCTGCATGATATTGCCCCAGATACCCTACCCCTACTACACCGACTCTGACTTTTTCCATTTTTCTCAAGCCTCCGGAGGTTGGCGCCTATTTGGTGCCTGAACGAAAAGTACTGGTATCCTTTATTTGCCTGTTTACACTTTTCAAGGATGTGGACGCTAATAGACAAATTTTGGGCTGATGAAATTGCCCATCACAATTCTTTTTGGTCTCAGGTTTCAGGTGTCCGGAAAGCGAAACACAAGGCCTGAACACTGACACCTGACACCTCCGTCCTGAAACCATATATTACCGGACAGACACACATTAGA
>JAUXHQ010000215.1 GCA_030621455.1 Deltaproteobacteria bacterium | reverse complement strand
GATTACTCTTCTCTGGTAGAATAGAGAATCCCCCTTAATCAGGTGAGCCTTAATGTTTTTGGGGTCGAGTTCCAATGCCTCCTGGACTTGTTCCAAGGCTAAATCGAATGCTCTTGAGGCTAATTGTATCTCAGCCATCAACAACCGCGCCTTCAAGAGGCGAGGATTGATCTTCAACGCCTCTGAAAGCGAGTCCTTCGCCAATTGTGTGTCTTTTCTTGCCAGGTAGGCCACTGCCAAATAATAGTGTCCGAGAAAGAATCGAGGCTTCTCTTTGACGACCCTCTGAAGATCCATGACTGCCTCGTCAAGTTCCTTTTTCACTAGATGAAGCCTTCCTTTGAGAAAAAGCCCCTGTGGGTTATCAGGTTTCTTCTTCAACAGCCGGTCGATATAGTCGGACGCCTCATCATATTTTTCCTTGCCAAGATATATCTCTGCGATCTTGGCCTGCGCCAAAAGCAGATCCGGATCAATCTTAAGGGCCTTTTCATACTCCTCAATTGCCTTATCGACCTTACCCAGGGAGTTATAGAACCCCCCCAGGCTCAAGTACCTCTTCACATTCTTGGGATCAATCTTTATGGCAGCAAGATAGACCTCCTCAGCCCTGTCAAGCATCCCTTGAGAATGATAGAAGGTAGCCAACATGATCCGCAGGTCCGCATCTTCGGGTTTGATCTTGGTCAGATTGACAAACTCATTCTCGGCCTTTTTTGACTGTCCGGTCTTCCAGTAAAGGTTAGCCAGATCCAGACGGGTCCTTATATGATCGGGATCGACTTCCAATGCCCGCTTAAGGACCTCCTCGGCAGAGCCCACATCCTTTTTTCTTAAATAGAGCCTGCTGAGATGGAGATAAGAGGGTATCCTTTTGGCATCCAGCCCAACCACGAATTTCATTTTTTCTATCCCTTTATCTATATCCTCTCTGGCAAGGGATTCCCCCAGGAGAATGTTAGCCTCTATATTCTCCGGCTCCTTACTCAGGATATTCCGGGATATGTTCCGGGCTTTTTCAATATTCTTTGCGTCATTGGAGAGGAGATAAAGACCCCCTAACTTCAACTGGGCATCCGTTATGCCAGGATTGATATCTACTGACTTAGTGAGTTCCGAAAATGCATTTCGAATCTCACCGACTTTGAGGTATGCAAGGCCCAATCGGTAATGAGCGGAGGCAGATTTGGGATCAATCTGAACCACATTCCTGAACTCAATTATGGCCTCTCGGTATTTTGAATCATCGAAATAGTTGACACCCCTCCGAAAATGCTTCTCTTTTCTCTCTTCAGGGCTTCCGGTGCATCCATATCCAATTACCATTATTGATACAAGAAGACAAAAGATTAAAAACGAAGATAAATTTATTTTACCGTACTTTATTTCCATTTGATAACTCCCTTCTATTGAACGGACGGCATCTTCCTGTTTTCCATTCCGATAAAATCTTGCGACCTGTGCAGTTACACAAACCCGGTCTCTTGAAGTGGCTTTGATGATACAGTTAAGCGGCACACCTGCCCAACTGCACAGGTCGAAATCCTGCTACCTGTGAATGTAAATTAAGCTCTATGGGAGGCATTTTAAGGATTATGGGGATAATAGTCAATAGGAAAAGCAGCAATTCTAATTGTGGGAGGAGATCCCATAAATGGAATTGCTGTAGGAAAAGTCCGCACGTGGGTTAGCCGCATGTATTTTGATGCTCTTTAGCAGGGACAGAACTTCGAAAGTCTATGGATTGGCCCACTTCTTCTTTGTGGAAAGAGCCAGCCAAGAGAAAAGCATTATTATCGTTATGATTATGGCGATCTTTTGTACCGGACTGGTGTAGATAGCGACCCATGCAAAGCCAATCGTGGGCCATAAAGCTATTCGAACAGCAACCTTGAGGTATTCATTCTTAGAAATGTGGTCCGCGAAATACGGAGAGTGCCTTTCATAAAGGGCTATGAATTTTTTACCCAAGGCACTAGGTTTCAGATACCTATCTCTGAAGTTACAGAGGATTTGTACCTTTGAAGACATGGGTGAACCGTAGGCTGCAGTAGCAATAAAACACCCCCCGGCGCCACCGCCACTGCTGCCAATACCATCAGTCGTATAGCCAGCCTGAGCGCCTGAGAAATGGTAGACCTCAATCTCCAGGTTCGGAGGGCTTGTGGTGTCGTCGTAGTCTATTGACCCGGGAACGATCCACCCTTCTCCTCCCGGTTGAATATCTCCTCCGGTATTGTAAGAACTGCAAGCATACACCCATTCGGTCCCATTATAGAGATAGAGGTTTAAATCTCCGGCCTCTTCTTCGATACAGGGCATGATGAGTCTGACAGGGTTATTAAATACAGTTGGTGGCTGTAGATTCACGGGGCAGCCCACCGGAGTGATCCCGGTGACATCCAGCGTTGGAATCTCATCCATTGGCCCTATATGAGGTCTTATCGGTTCACTGTCATGGTAAACGATCCGGAACCCATTCAGATCATCGTTGCTGACCACTGTTATAGTTGTCAGGTCGCCTTCAGTCGTCTCTTCTGTTCCAGGTAAGTTGCTGGGATCGTTGGCGTAGTTGTGCTCTGCTTCACTCTCCACTCTAAAACTGTACGTCTCACTCGTTAACCCGCCTGTACGGTCATATACATCTGCCCTTATCCTGACTTCAGTATCAAACGGATACGTATCTTCTGAGTCCTTTGACTTGTCATAGACAGCCCACAACCTGGTAACCCCGGTATCCCCCTCTGAGGTGAGCTTAACAATTCGAACCACATCACTGTCTCCTATGTCCCTGCTGTAAGCATCTTCAATGCCCACAGTTATGGTAAACTCGATGCTGAACGCATCGGTAATGTCTATTCCGTCAGGATCTTCAATGCGAACCGCAAAAGAAGTGTCGTTAGGTACACGAATTGTATCATAGATCCCTGCACCGTGGTGAGGGATTGTTTCTACTATTCCCTCCAATGTGGGTGTAGTAGAGGAAACTGTAGAGACCTCATTTGAGTATCCGCTTTCCATACCCTGATCATCGTATGCGGTAACCGCCAAGAAGTAAGTAAAACTATTCGATAAATCCTGGAGCGTAATTTCCACTATATCAGGGTCTGGATTTTCATCTTGATCGAGGGACATGTCAATAGGTGATGCAACTGTTACCCCTCCTACCTTGGCCCCGGTACCTTCGTAAGGTTCACCGGAAGAACCTGTCTTGTAGTAAACGCTGTAACCGGCAAGGTCCGGCTCGTTATTGGCATCCCACTGAAGAGTAACATCCAAGGCATAGCTCTGGCCTAAGGCCAGGAAAAAGAAGATTGCAAACGACAGTATTGCACTACAAAACAGCAAACCTTTCCAAAACATTCCCTGATTACCAACCATACCTTTCTTGTGCTCCTTGTACTTTTGAATCCTTGGATTAATGACCGAAAACCAAGACCTAAAGATTCGCTGTCTTGCAATAAATGTGCCATGAAAAATTGATATCAATCAAAACCCGTAACTATCAGTACAAACAGTCTTGTCAGTAACAGTCCATAACCCTCACGTACCATGTCCGGCGCAGGATAAATCAGTAGTTAGGTGTTTCTGATGCCTCATACATATGGGGCTGGTTGCCTCCGGTTCGGGAGTTTTGTACTGTAATGCAAACTCGCTTCTATGCCGATCTTCCAAGTTTTGCCTGGGAACCATGTAAGTTTTGCCTACTAGCTATGAAATCATTTCATAGCATACCTTCTTGGATGGAAAATCGAACAGATTAAGCACGAGCAACCTGTCTATAAGGGAAATATATTTTCTTGGAGAGACATGGTGAAGGGAATTTCCAACAGGTGAAAAAGGTAAACTTGACAGGATTGTGAGTTCTATTATCTTGTTGCTGTCCGGAGGGTATCCGTTACAATGTTTGAAGGGTTTCCCCCTGCATGCATATTCTGGCTTTCCCTTTATGCGTTACAGAGGCTTTCCCTGACTTCTAAATAGTACACATCCATAAATGGAGCCTTCAGCAAGAAAGGCACGAACCAAGTTTCCAATTAAGAAATGAGGAAAAATTTATCTGAGCAAAGCCGTACGAGGGTTTTAGCCGAGGCATACATTAG